>NZ_JAWOVM010000032.1:0-45330 GCF_033339895.1 Vibrio sp. 1751 | reverse complement strand
GCGGGGGTCGTGATTCTTTGTTTGATCTTCAGTTTGATTGAATCGAAGCTGATCCTTCCTGCACACCTTGCGCATACTCATTTTAAGCCAGTTAAACCAGGTGGCTGGCGTGACCGATTTAACCAACGTTTTTTTGGTTTTGTAAATGGTCCATATCGTAACTTTGTAACAACATGCACCCATTGGCGCTGGACAGTGTTTGCGGTGTTCTGTGGTTTACTGCTGATCAGCGCGGCTTTGATCAACGCGAATTATGTTCGGGTGATCCCTAACCCTAAAGTGCCGACCGACTATCCTGCGATCACTATTGAAATGAATGATACCGTTTCAAGTGAGCAGACAATCAGTGCACTCAAGACTATTGAACGTATCATGCAAAAGATCGAATCTGAGACCATTGCGGAACATGGTCAAGGAATGATTCGTGATGTGCTGTCGTACAACAGAAGCCGCACCGAAGGTCGTGTATTAGTACCTTTGGTTGATGAAGAGTTACGCCCGTTCAATACATTTGAACTGGCTCGACGTTGGCGTGAAGCTATGCCTGTTATTCCAGGTATGAAGAGCATCAAAATCCGCGAGCAGAGTGCGGGTGGTGGTGACAGAGATGAGTTTGGTTACTTGTTGTTTGGTTCTAACATCAATGAGCTCAACAAGGCTGGGCGTTACTTGATAGAGCGTTTACAGCAGGAAGAAGGGTTATATGATATTTCATCTTCTATTGATTCTGGAAGCAAAGAAGTACTCCTGTCTCTTGCGCCTGTAGCGTACGATCTCGGTCTGGATCTCACCATGATCGCAGAGCAAGTTGGTGGCAGCTTTTATGGTGGCGAAGCACAGCGCATTATTCGTGATGGTGAAGAAATTAAAGTTATGGTGCGTTACCCGCAATTGACGCGTGAAGCATTCTCATCATTGCGTTACGCTGTGATTACCACACCAGCAGGTAAGAAGGTCATGTTGGGTGATGTGGTGAAGATCAATGAGCAGCCGGGCGTGAGTAGCATTCGACGTGAAGGCGGGTATCAAACCGTTTATGTCTATGGTTCCATAGACGAAGAATTGGTTGAACCTCAAGAAATCGTTAAGGTCATTGACGACAATATCTTACCGGACATGAAGCAAGCCTTCCCAACTGTGAAAACAGAATTGGGCGGTGATATTGAAGAGCAGGCTGCGCAGCGTAATGAACAGATTTTGTTCTTTATTGCAGGCATGATCATCGTCTACATCTTGTTAGCTGTACCGTTAAAAAGTTATACCCAACCTTTGATTGTAATGTCCGTCATTCCGTTTAGTCTGACGGGGGCGATTTGGGGCCATTTCTGGCTAGGTTTAGACATCAGTATGATGTCGACATTTGGTTTGATCGCCGCTGCTGGCGTGGTTATTAACGACTCTCTGGTTATGACAGATTACGTAAACCAAGTGAGAGAAAAGGGTATGAACATCAAACAAGCGGTTGTTGAGGCGGGTTGTGCTCGTTTTCGAGCTATCACGCTCACCTCAATAACGACGTTTGCGGGTGTATTGCCGATAATGTTTGAAACGAGTTTGCAGGCGCGTTTTGTCATACCGATGGCTGTCGCTTTGGGCTTTGCGGTGTTGTACGCAACGGTTCTGACTTTAGTGTTGGTGCCTTGTTTGTATTTAATGCTTGAAGATATTAAAAATATTTTCAGATCGATTAAGAGGTTTATCCATCGTTTGATTAATCGTTTCAGAAAGTCGCCAGTGACGTCGAGCGTTGAAGCAAGCGTATCGAGTTAACAAGCTTGGTATTAACGATTAGGAGCAGCCTTCGGGCTGCTTTTTTGTTTCCGCATTTTGATTCAAAGCGATTTTTTAGTGGGCAGTTACGTAATTATCTGATGAGAAAACTGCCTGACAAAGTATTTCTAATGTGTATGTTTCTAATGTTTTAAATTCGTATGGTTGATTTGACACTTGGTTAGCGAAATTTACCATACGAAGATAACGTTGAACATGAGGGTTTGTTTAAGTTGTTGAAAAATAACAAAATAAAAGTTGGCATCGTATGTGCAATATATAAATTGTAATTAAAATTAACTGCTAATCCTCAAGGAGCTTATTATGAAAAGCGTATTTCTATCTACTCTAAGTCTTATTGCTGTAATGTCATCACCAATCGCTGCTGCTAACACTTTAGACAAAGAGGAGTGGAGCTCAGATTTACGTCAGGACTTTTCTGAAATGAAACATGAAGCTATAGCAGACATTCAGCAAATGAACATGGATGCCATTCACGCACGTGATGAGCGTATCGTGAAAAACATTAAAGATGAGCAAGAACAGTTAGTAAAGGTAACGTGCCACAAAGAGAAAGCAAGCAAGTCATAAACGCCGATAAAAGAGACTAACAGACGAAAATGAATCCAATACGAGTTCGGTGTTAGTTAGCAGTAAGCACTGACCTTGTTGCTCTACTTGCCAGCCTTTTAAGGCTGGCTTTTTTGTTTCTCATTTCATGGGTGGAGATCAGATCCTCAAGCCTATTATCAATAGTTGGCGTGTTTGATGAGCTATTGCTGGATGGAGCGGATGTAACTTTTAAAAGTGTAGATTTCAGTAAAGTGGAGGTGATGTTAGATATTTAAAATTTTGAAAAGATCCGATCTCCTTTTTGACCTTCATAATACCTTAGTATGTGGCTCACTTTTATTTGAAGAGGGATTAGTAATGACTTGGGAATTTATTGAAAGGAAAGAGGCTTTTGATTACATTGGGCTAAATAATAAGTCGGTTAATGAGGTTGAACAATTCTTACATGGAAGAGTGAGACTTTCAGCTGCACTCTTTAGCAATAAAAAACTATACTTATCAAGACAATCCCTCATCATGCTTGCGTCTCTGAATGAATATGATCAGAAGCAAGTTGTCAAAGAAATGTATTTTCTCTCATCTAATCCAAGCACACCGTCTGTAGTTAGACACAAACGCAATCCATTGCTTCGAATATTTCGAACTAGGTATCCCTTCAAAAATTATCATTATTTATTAACTTGTATCCTTAGAGACGGGAAAGTTGTAATTCATGATATTGCTTTTGATGAAAGATTACATGGCAAGGATATCGCAAGACATCCTGAACAAAGAACCCAGATGTACCATGTAAAAAAAATAGAGGGTAGAGGAGGTGAATACGATGGAACACAAAGTCACGAGGAAGCGGAGTTGCTTTTGGCTGAGTGGGATCACGCTAAGGCAAGTTCTACACATCAAGTTAACACACTTCATGCTTCGGTAAATGGAATGCTAAATGGCTATCAGAAAGCTGCGACACTGATGGGAGTGCATACGCAGGTAGCTTATAAAGAAGACAAACCGACCGAATATACTTTATTTCACAACCCTTCAGATCATGCAAAGTTAGATCTCATTGAATGTGTTTATGACAAAACTCGTTTTACTTCGCACAATGCTCAACACCTTGCAGCAGTGATGAAACAATGTGCAGAGCAGGGTAAGCAAGTAAAATGGACAGTGCATAGCCAAGGTGCCATTATTTTTAACTCTGCTCTTGAGTATGTTAGAAAAAAGAACCCGAGCTTAAGATTATTGAATCAACAAATCGTTGTGCATGCAGGGGGAGCAAATACAACGAAGATAGGGAAAAATGCACAGCAGCTTGGCTTGAAAGTTAATTACATAAAAACCAGAACTAACCCTTTTGATATAGTGCCAAATATTGCAGCGAGACAAACCCCGTTATCGACAAGTAGTCTTGTTCGCTGTTGTAAGTTCTTGGGGCTGGTAATGAATGGAGAGGTAACTGAAAGTCCGCATACATTACCCTATTTTGGAGTTGAATCTTATCGACGACAGCTAATGATGTCTGGTAATAATATGGCTAGTAAACGTTTAAAAGATGTTGATAAATATTTAAAAAGTAAGAGATAGACATATGAGTTTTATTAAAATGTGTAAAGATGGTTTTAGAGGAAAGCCGGATTTCTCTAATTTATTACATAATGCGTTCCAGATAGATGACTTAGTGCTGTCATTTGAATGTCCGAACAACATATATGAAGGACATGTATACCAGGACCTTGTTAATTTAGAACAGTTCGATGTTGAATCAAAAGTAGAGAGGCATGAAAGGTTTGTAAAGTTAGCTACGGTATATTTTTTGTTTCAGAAGAAAATATTAAACCCTTTGCTTCCTATTAACAAACAAGGTGGATTATATATTAGGCTACGGGTTAAATCTACTGGAGAAGATATTGATAATATTAGTCAATTGTCCTCATTTTTAGAGAGAGAATATTATGATTTTTATCATGCTCCGGAGCAAAGTGAAGGCTCTATGAGGGGGTATCATACAGACTTGATGAAAGAATTGACTAAGCGTGCGAATAAACAATGGGGAGAAATTCCAGAAAGTGAAGACCGAAAAAGAGAAAAAGAAGAATATTTAATTAGAGGTTTCTTAAGTGGTTATCCACCAATAAAGTGTGAGCTAGTTGAAGTTGGAAAAAACAAATACTCAAAATACTCAGAAGGTAATCTTAAGTATAAGAGTGAATTACGAAGAGTATACAATTTACCCATAAAAAATGAATTCTACCTGAGCATCGAGTTTTGGTATAAGTACGAATCGATGTTTGCTAAGCAGAAGTTTTTAGATTGGGTGAGAAGTGCTGATGAAACTTTTGAAAAAAAAGTATTGGAATTACTGGACTTGTCTCCGGTAATCGAATCGTATACGGCTGGAAAAACAGAGAGATTGAGCAAAGAAACTAACGCAGATTAAGCCCATTTCAGTGGGAAGAAAAAAGCCCGCGAAGAATGCTTTCACGGGCGAAAAAAGGGCACCAAATTGGGTGTCTATTCATTTTGGAGGTGGTCGAACGTCCATATAAAACTGACAATAGGCTTGGTGAGAGGCTTACCACCAGCGCGACCAACGAGGCTAAAGTTAACATTGTTGTAATCATTGTTAAAATGTTAATTCTTCAATCAATGTTTTCATTATCGTGAGTTTAAATTGTGAATGTGTTGCCTACGTGTATTTTTACTCTGTGAAATGCCGTTTTTGACAATAAGATATATTATAAATCTTGTGTTGGTTATTTGATCTGGTTATATAAAACTCAACATACTTAATCCTTAACTGTTCATATTCACACTTAATGAGACACAATAACCCTCTGTTTGTTAAGTGATTGTGTGTTTTTTTAACGTATTGGTATTGAACAAAAAGCGAGCTAAGCCGCTCTTGTTCATTTTGATAAATGTACTTATCAGTCGTTTTAGATTTCTTCGTGTTTATGGACTAGGCCGAAGTCAGCTAAAATGGCATACGCGGCAGGGATCATAAACAACACCAGCAGAGTGGATGCGAAAATACCAAACACGATGGATATAACCAGTGGTTGGATAACCTGTGCTTGCAAACTGGTTTCAGTCAGCAACGGAAGCAAACCTGCTGCAGTGGTCATTGATGTTAGGAATACTGCTCTAAAGCGTTCTCGACTGGCTTTGACTACCGAGTCATGCACATTATCCCCTTCATCCACATGATGGCGTATGTACTGAACTAACAGAATCGAGTCATTCACCACAATCCCTGCTAATGAGACGAAGCCCATCATACTTGGCATACTTAATGAGTGACCGAGTAGGATGTGTCCCCATACCACGCCAATAAAGGCGAGGGGAATCGCAAGCATGACGACGAATGGTTCCAAATAACTGCGGAATTGGTAACTCAGAATCGCAAACACGCCAAACAAACCAAGCAAGAAGCCTTTACCCATTGATGCGCCAGTTTCAGCGGTATCTTTGGCTTCACCTTCAAAATCAAAGCGAAGACCAGGATACTTTTGCATAAGCTTTGGTGCTTCATCCTGTTGGAACTGACGAATAATGGCGGTTGAGTTGGCTTTCGTATTGTCGATATCGCCGAATACGCTTACAGTGCGCAAGCCATCAATGCGCTGGATTCTTACGTAATTACGCTGGAAATCCAAAGTTGCAATGGTCGCGAGTGGGATTTGACTACCATCGGACAAGATTATTGGGAAGTTTGCCAATTGCTGTAAGTCACCAGCTTGCGCTTTATCGAGGCGAACTTCGATGGAAATGTTTTCCACCCCAACTTGGATTTCGTCTGCGGTTTGGCCAAAGAAAGCTGCACGCAATTGATTGGCAATGAGCTGACCGTTAATACCATAAGCTTCCGCCCCAGGACGAAGTTTAACCAAGACTTCTTCTTTACCCATACGCATGTCATCCAACACGCCATGGACACCGTCAAACTCATTTAAGTATTGTTGAATGTCGATAGAGGCGGCTTTGAGCGCATCCAGTTCATCATGCTTCGCTCGAATTTCAATCGCTCGTCCACCCGGCCCCATGGTCGGTTGTTTAAATACCAGCGAGATAGGATCGGCAAGTTCACCAATGTCTTCACGCCATGCATCGATAAATTCATCGATGAGTGTGTTACGACTCTCTGCACCCAGCAAATCCAGACGTACCGTGGCAATGTGAGGGCCAGATTCATTCGCGTCGGCGTTAGCGTTGAATTGACTGGTGATGTGTAGAACCAATGGATTGCCGTCTTCCACTTTCTCTGTCCATTCTTTATCTAGCTTTTGAGCGGAAGCGACGATCTTATCGACGACAGCTTCCGTTTGAGACAGAGAAGAACCCGGAGGAAGAATAATACGCGCTTCTGCAATGTCGCCATCCAACTCAGGGAAGGGTTGGAACTTGAGTAAACCACCTACTAACGTGGCCGCGGAGATAAGAAGCAAGGCAACCACGCCACCCATAAAGGCATAGCGATACTCGACCACTTTATCTACTGCGTTGACCAAGGTGGTGTTGCGGAAGTTTTCAAAAGAAGCGAGCAGCTTTTGTTTGAACTTCGGTGTTTTTCGCTCTTGCTTTTGTTTATGTAGCGAATGAGAAAGGTGGTTAGGTAGGATCAAGAAGGCTTCCACCAAACTCAAACTCAAAACGAGGATCAGAACTTGAGGAACTGCTTTAAGTACCGCACCCATTTCACCTTGCAGGAATAACAAGCTACCAAAAATACACACCGTAGTTAGGAAGGAAGAAATTACCCCTGGCAGTACCTTTTTCACTCCTTTTATCACGGCATCATCGATCTCTTCTCCTCGGTCGAGGTGAGCGGCAATCGATTCGGCAATAACGATGGCATCATCCATCATGATACCGATGGCCATGAGTAACCCGACCAAAGACATGATGTTGATGGACAGGTCAAGTTGCGCCATCAAAAATAAGCCACCTAAGAAGGCTACGGGCAAACCAGCTGCGACCCAAAAAGAGTAGCGAAAACTAAAGAACAACCACATGGTGGCGAAAACCAGAATGATACCTTGCCAACCGTTTTTGACCATCATGGTCAGGCGATCCCAAAGCACAGATGAAAGGTCATTGGTCATTTGTAGCATCACACCGTCTGGCGCGATGGCTTGTTGTTCTTCGACAAATTGAGCAACACGTTCTTTGATGCGCAGTGCATCGTCTTCTTTGTTTTTACTGACTTTTAATAGGGCAGAAGGGTGACCATCAAAGAGGACTTTCTGTTCATCTAATTCAAATCGGTCGGTAATCGTCGCAATGTCTCTTAGACGGATGATTGATCCATTTGGACCAGAGCCCATGACAATAGTCTCAAGCTCTTCCGGCGTCACACGTCGTTCATCAAAGCGGATCAGAAAGTTCTTATCTGGCGTTTCGACATTACCACTTGGCAACTTGACGTTTTGACGACCAATCTGGTCCGCAATATCACCAACACTCAAACCAAGTTGTCGGATAGCTTGAGTGTCTAACTCTACTCGGTATTGGTGGTCAGAGAAGCCAGCAACTTCAACCAAAGAGACATCGTAATCGATTTTTAACGTGCGTTTAAGCTGTTCGGCATACGCTTTTAGCTCTGGCCATGTGGTATCTGCGGTGATCGCGACATCCACAACTGGCTCGTTCCAATCGAGCTCTTGGACCACAGGAGATTCAATCTCTTGTGGGAAGTCGTTTATCGAGTTGATCTGGGTTTGAACATCAACCAACATGCGCCCAATGTCGGCTTCTTCATTCAGTTTTAAGATAAGACGCGCAGAACCTTCAATCGCTTCACACTGAGTTTCTTTAATGTTGGCAAGGCCATCGACAGCATCTTCCATTCGGATACAGATGCTCTCTTCTACCTCTTGAGGGGAAGCGCCGGGGTAAACCACACCAGCTAGGATGTAGGGCGGATCAAACTCAGGAAAAGTTTCACGCTTAATCGTGGAAAGTGAAGAAATCCCCAATATCAGCAGCGTTAGCATCAGCAAGTTGGCTGCTGTTGGATGCTTGGCGAAGAATCGGATCATGAATCAGACTCCTCAATAGCCGTTTCTGACTGTTCAGGTGACTCTTTCAATAGCATGCCGTTAATCGCAGGCAGCAAATCGTTGATGATCAGCTTCTGACCTTGCTCTAGTTCACCATCGATCACCACTTGGTTATTGCGGCGATATAACACTTCAACCGTCACGACTTGCAGACGGTTGTCATCTCCCATCAGGTAAATCTTATCGCCATGAAGCGCACGCTCTGGGATGACCCAACTCGGGTTCTCTTGTCCCTCAATCAAGGCACGCACAAACATGCCGTTCACCAATGGAGGCGCAGACGTTGGGTTTAATGCACGGTAGTCTTGTTCAATTTCCAGAATCACACCGGCAGTCGCTTGGCTTGGATCAACCGTTTCACTGATGCGTGCAACTTTCGCAGGCCAGCTTGCAGAGAGGTTACCGCTGCTGAGTTCAATGTTGGCATGAATCGCATTCATATCAGGTTGTGGAATACCAGATTCATCACGAACAAACTCACCGATGCTCGCCGCCAAAGTTTGCATGTCATGAATGGACAGTTGAGCTTCCACTTCCATGACATCAATACCATGTCCTGTCACCATGGTTTGTTGGAGGTTAACCACTTGCTTTTTCTCAATTTCTACGTCAGCAATACGCAAATCGTAAGGAAGCGTGATGATGGTTTTATCAAGCGAGCGTTCGGCCTCATCCACTTTTGATGCATTAACTTTAACTAGGGCTTCCGCGACTCGTTTCTCATCCGGCATCAAACCAATTTGATTTTCAATATCCAGTACTAACTTACGTTGAGAGAGCGCGCTTTGCTCTTGCTGATCTACATCCGATTGCGAGGTTAAGCCTTTCTTACGTAGGTTTTGTTTACGGTCTAACTCTTTGTTGGCGATAACCAGACGGTTGGCTTCTATCTTGAGTGTGCTTTTGAGATTCGCTTCTTCTTGGTTCAGCTTAGCCAGAGAGGTTTGAGCAGATTTGAGATCGGCTTGAGCTTGAACCAGTTTCAGTTCGTAATCGAGTGGGTCGATTCGCAAGATTTCTGTCCCTGCTTGCAACACTTGTCCTTTTTCCAGCTGCGGATGGCGGTAGACCACTTTACCCGTCACTTCGGCTATCGCTTTCCATTCCACTTTTGGGGCGATCTTGCCAAACCCTATGGCTACTGGAGCAATGGCTTTGAGCTCAAGTGGAATCGTCTCGACCAACCGTGCACGATCTCCAGCGGGTTTTACGGGCAAATCTGGTTTGAGGCTAATCGCCAAAAACAGAATGACGACCCCCACCGCAAGAGCAGGAAAGAACAGCAGCTTTTTATTTATCTTCATATTGGTCGCCCGAGTCTAAAAATCCATGTTTCATCAGTTGTATGTTGTGTTCGAATAATCGGTTCAAGAAGGCTTCAGAAAGTTCAATGCCATGAATGGCGAGCAGTGCTGGTGGTGCCATAAAAGGAAATACCATCAAGCTGATGTAAGAGACGCGACAAAGTTGAGGGTCGGCGTCTTTTCGTAAAACGCCACTGTCGATCAACTTATCAAAGATCACGCCTTGCATTGGCTTACTGATATCTGCGAAGACTTTTTCGAGCAGTTTGCGTTGGGTTTCCGATGGGGGCATATTCATAACTTGGGCAACTAAGCGTGGGAACTGTGGTACCTTGATCATTTCGCGGTAGTAGGTGCGCATTAGATCGAGAAAGTTTTGCTCGTTACTGTTGGATACCAACGTCTGCATCTGCTTTTGCATCGGTGACAGTGTTTCGCGCAACATGGTCTCGAACAAGCCTTCTTTGTTGCCAAAGTAGTAACGAATCATCGCCACGTTCACGCCTGCTTTCTGCGCGACTAGGCGAGTAGAGACCTTGTCATAAGCCATAATGGTGAAGAGTTCGCGCGCGTGGAAAATCAGTTTTTCCCTTGCGTCGATATTATCTGTGGGTCTTCCCGCCCTTCGATGCGCTTCCGTCACAATCTTCTCTCAAAATATTAAACATTTGATTAATTATAAGACGCTGATTTCTCATGCGACATGTGAAAAATTAATCAGTATTTAATCAAGTGATTAATTTGTGATGAAGAGAAGTAAAAAAGAGCAGAAAGAACTGCTCTTTGAACAAATAGAAAAGTATTTACTTAGGAAGAACGGTCTTGTGAGGCTATATCACCCCCAACTTAACACACTCCAATTCGGTCTGTTGGCGTGTTCTTTTAGTTGTGGGCATGGATTTACCAGATAAGCGTAGTTCGCGTATTCACAAAGCGGTAAATCGTTGATTGAATCGGTATAGAAATGGATTTCGGAATAAGGCTCAGGCTGATTTTCTAGCCACTGTTTTAATCGCGTGACTTTGCCTTCACGATAACTCGGGATACCGTCGATTTCAGCAGTATAACGGTTGTTTTTCTCGATTAAATCAATTCCGAGTGCGGTTGGAATATTAAGACGGCGACCAACGGCTTCCACCAAAAAAGTGACGCTGGCAGAGATGATAACCATATCTATACCATCACGAGACAGTTGCTCAATCAGGGTTTTGGCTTGAGGAAACTGTTTAGCCAGAATATGGCTTTCAACACATTCTTCAACCAAGGTGTTTACTTCTTCAATCGGCATGTTTTCTAGTGGCTTCATGGAGAACGCGAGATAGTCTTCCATGTCCATTTTGCCTTCAGAGTACAAGGCCATTAGACGCTGATCTTCCTTAATAAATAAAGGATCAGTCGCGATGCCTCTCTCAACCATAAACTCGTTCCAAATCATTGCGCAGTCAGCGTTTATTAGGGTTTCATCCATATCAAAAACATACAAAGGTTTGGACATGTTTAGGCTCTCACTGGTTGAATTTCGTTTAGGTTAAAGAGTAGCTCTAGTTGGCTGCCATTCGCTAGTAAGCGTTCTGAAGAGCGGTTAAGCAAGTCAACAGTGAGCTCACACTCTTCAACGTTCACTTGATAGCGAATAACATTACCTAGAAGCTGGTGGTTGGTGATCGTACCTACTTGTGGCGCTGAGATGTGGCTATCATATTGACGACCTTGCTCTTTTACATATATAGACTCTGGGCGAATCGCTACTTTCCATTCGGTATCAATGTTGAAGAGTTGCTTGGCTTTATTGGCCTCTACAAGGTTGTAGTGCCCCATGAAACCGGCCACAAACTCGTTAGCAGGATGAGTATAAATTTCTTCAGGTGTTCCTGCTTGAACAATTTCCCCTTTACTCATTAGGAAGATACGATCAGACATAATCATCGCCTCTTCTTGGTCATGAGTTACGAAGATAGTGGTGAGATTCATCTCTTTCTGAATGTCTCGGATTTGCTGACGAAGGTGTTTGCGGATTTTGGCATCAAGCGCAGAAAGTGGTTCATCAAGCAATAATATGCGAGGTTTCACCACCAACGCTCGAGCGAGTGCGACACGCTGGCGCTGACCGCCAGAAAGTTGATGCGGATAGTGTTTTTCTTTACCTGCCAGATCCACCAGTTTGATGACTTTAGCCACTTCACGTCGAATATCATCATTCGCAAGCTTTTTCATTTTTAAGCCAAATGCAATGTTGCCTTCGACGGTCATATTGGGAAACAGCGCATACGATTGAAAGACCATCCCAATACCACGCTCTTGCGGGACTTGATGCGTGATATCTTCTCCGTTTACCCAAATCTCGCCTCCATCGACAGGGTTAAGCCCAGCAAGGCTGCGAAGTAGTGTCGATTTACCACAACCGCTAGGGCCCAAAAGCGTAATGAATTCACCTTGCTCGATGTTAAAGTGAATGTCCTCAAATACGGTGTTATCACCAAAACGTTTAGTCAGATTTTTCGCTGTTACGTAGCTCATTGTTTGACTCCTCGGCTGAAACGACTTGCCAACCAAGTCAGTAAAAAAATAAATAGGAAGTAGGTCATCACTAAGGCAGACGTAAAGTGGCCGCTCGTCTGACGCATGTTATACAAGTAGATTTGCAGGGTTTCATAACGTGTGCCGACTAAAATATTGGCGAACACAAACTCTCCCAATAGAAATGAAAATGAAAGGAAAAGCGATGCCATCAGTCCTTTTTTGAGGTTAGGTAAAATGACCATCAAAAACGCTTTGGTTGTGCTTGCCCCTAGCAAGTGTGCAGCGTCCATTAAATCGTTAAGGTTAATTGCTTCGAAGCTATTAGAAATCGCACGATACATGAACGGTAACGCGATGGTGAAGTAAGTACCTACTAGAATCCAAGGAGTACCGATAAGGGAGATTTCACTGTCAGCATAAAGTTGAAGCAAGCCGACGGAGGACACCACTGGTGGTACAGCGAATGGTAGCAAAATCAATACGTTCATGAGCTTATCGAGCTTCGGAAAGTAGTAAAACACCACGAATATCGCTGGCAGAACCAGAAGCACACTGAGGGTTAGCGAAGCAATACAAATAAACAGCGAACGCCCAAACGCTTGCAAAAAGCGTGGGTCGGTCAGCAATTTAACGTACCAATCAAAAGTGAAACCATCTGGAAGCACCGTGGCCCCCCAGCGTGATGAAAGCGAATAGACAAAGGTCGCTAAAATCGGGATGAGCATGATCCCAACAATGGAATAAACCACTGTTTTATGGAATCGAGTATTAACGTTGTGCATGACTACTTCCTACCTGCATAGCTTTTCGAAATGAGCCATTGGTTAATCAATGTGATAAAGGCAAGTAACACCATTAGAACCACCGAAATTGCAGCGGCGAGATTAGGTTCAAGGAACAGGTCTCCCGATACCAGACTCGCAATTCGAATTGTGATGACGTTATAGTTACCGGAGGTCAACGCATAAACACTCGCATATGCGCCGATTGCGTTGGCTATTAAGATAATAAAGGTACCGAATAAGGCTGGTGAGAGCACTGGCAGCGCGATTTTCGCCCAATACTGTGATGTTTTGGCTCCCAGTAGCGCAGCAGCTGCTTGCCAATCATCACTCAACGCATCGAACGCAGGGTAGAGCAACAACACCGCCAGCGGGATTTGGAAGTAGATGTAAATGGCCAGCAGACCCCATTTACCATAAAGGTCGAAATCACCGAGTAAGCCATACTGCTTGAGCAAAAGGGTAATCGCCCCATTGGTGCCCAAAATAATGATAAAAGCGAATGACAGAGGTACGCCTGCAAAGTTGCTGCTCATGTTCGTAAACGCAATCACACCGTCGCGGACTTTAGAATCGACTCTGCGTAGAGAAGAGACCAACAGAGTCGCAATGGCTAAGCCAAAAATGCTCGACCACACAGCTAACCACAAACTGTTGCCAAACGCCTGCATCATAAAGGCGGAGTCGAGCACTTCAATGTAGTTATCGAAGGCAAACTCGCCATCGTAGATAAAGCTGTTTAACAGCACCCAAATCATCGGTGCGAGTTGAAATAGATAGAAAAACAGTGCGAAAGGTGCCAACCAAATGGCTGGCTTAAAGCGCTTTAACCAAGTACTTGCCAAATTTGAACGTGATTCGCTAGAGCTTGGGGAGAGGACTGAACTGCTCATAGTGCTAACAATTCCTGAGTGTATGGCTTCGTGTGGTCAAGGTTTAGCAATTGACAAACGGTGCCACAAATATCAGTTTGCTTAATATGACAATCTTGATGGGTAAACTTATCACCAATGACAAACAGGGGAACTTCTCGTTCTTCAGGTAAAATCCCACCGTGAGAAAGATCGTTGTTCATGCCATGATCGCTGGTCACAATGATTTGATACCCATCAGCAAGCCATTGATCGATGTAGTTGGAAAGAATAATGTCTGCACCTCGCGCACAATTGCGGTATTGGCGAGAGTCTAGGCCAAACTTATGTCCTGTATCGTCGATATTCATCGGATGGATCAATAAGAAATCAGGTTGATAGTTGCGGCGTAAATACTCTGCGTCCAGGAACAAGGCTTCATCAGGATAATGATCCCAATGGTAAAAGCAGCCGTGCTGGATATTCAGGGTTTCATCATGCGTGAAACGATCGCGAACAGGTTCAAATGGCGCGCGATTATAAAGCTCACTTACCCAGTGGTAGGCAGCCGCAGCGGTCACTTTTCCTTGGGCTTTTGCCAAACTGAAAATGGAATCGTGTTTGGATAGACGAACGATATTGTTGTTTACGATGCCGCTTTCTACAGGGCGAACGCCCGTTAAAATGCACTCATAAAGTGGGCGAGACATAGAGGGCAGCTCACACTGCACAGGATAAAGCGTTGCGCGAGTTTCTTGTTGGGAACGACTTTGTTCTAGAAGACCATTGAGGTAGCCCATGCAATCACGGGCTACCTGATAGTTCAGTCCATCTAGAACAACAAGGATGACCTTATTGCTCATAACGACTTACTCTTATTGCTGGTGGATTAAGACACTTTCTTGCCATTGACGTGGCAGCTTACGTGCGGACTTTTCCCAAGCTGAGAAGTCAGTCACTGGGTGTACATTGCTGTATTGGTCATTAGCAATTAGCTTGTCTTGCACTGCTTGAGGCAGTGTGATGTTGGTGCGGATTGGACGCGCATAACCTTCTGCTAAGTTGATTTGCCCTTGATCGCTGAAGATGTATTCACGAGCAAGCTTTGCTGCATTAGGGTTCTTCGCGTATTTATTGATTATGGTTGTATAACCAGAAATCACAGAGCCATCTTGAGGAATGCTCACTGTAAAGCGGTCGCGGTCAATTTTGTCGCGGTAGTTCAATGCATTGAAGTCCCACATGATCGCCACTTCCACTTCGCCTTTTTCTAGGTTGGCGATGTTCGGATCGGTAAATGAAAGACGACCTTGCTTCGCGAGTTCAGAAAAGAATTTGAGCGCAGGCTTGAGGTTGGATTCGTCCCCACCGTTGGCGAACGCTGCGGCGAGAACCGCGTTGTTTGCCTGTGCTGCTACGCCTACGTCACCTACGGTCACTTTGTAGTCGCCTTTTAATAGGTCATCCCACGTTTTTGGCGCGTCTTTTACGAGGTTATTGTTGGAGATAAAAGAAATAGTGCCAGTGTAAGCAAGTGCCCAATGACCATCTTCGTCTTTTGCCCAATCTGGGATGTCATTCCAAGTTGTTGGTTTATATGGCTGAGTGACGCCTTTTTTAACCGCTACACGTGCGAAGGCAAAGCCTACGTCACCAATGTCTGCGGTCGCGTTTTTCTTCTCAGCTTCGAATTTTGCGATTTCTTGAGCCGAGCTCATATCCGTGTCTTGGTGCTTAAGGTTGTAATTTGACTTTAAATCAGCCCAAGTGTCTTTCCAGTTTGCCCAACTGTCAGGCATACCCACACTGTAAACCGCCCCTTCTTTTTGTGCTGCTGCTACCAAAGATTCAATATCGGCTTCTTTCGCTACTGTTGGCGTAGCGAGCGTTACCGCAATGATTGCCGCTGGTGCGGTAATTGAACGACTTAGCAAAGTTTTCATTGTCTCCATCCTTCTGGACTAGGTCAGTAAGTTCGCTTTGTATGCTATGGATGGAATGTGACGATTTAGCGCAAGTAATTTGACAGTTTTGCTGATTTTATATGGCACTTATATTTCATACGTTCAGTATGTGTTCTGTTGATTAATGTCATATTTTTGTTACGTAAACGCCTTATGTTATTCGTCAAATTATCCTTGGACTAGATCAGAATGAGAGCGACAGGCACCGGACAATTTGGTACCCAATTAGGAAAAATTAGAAGCAGCTTAAAACAGCAGATTCTTTCCGGCATCATGTCGGAAGGACAAAAACTGCCGTCAGAGAGAGAGCTCAGTGAGCTGTTTTCTACGACTCGAATCACAATCAAAGATGCGTTGGTGTCTTTGGAAACGGAAGGTCTTATTTATCGAGAAGAGCGCCGGGGTTGGTATGTATCTCCTGAGCGTATCTGTTACAACCCGTTGTCTCGTTCTCACTTCCATCAGATGATTCGAGAGCAGCATCGTATTGCAGAAACTAAGCTACTCAACGTGCGAAGTGAAATGGCCGCAGGTGAGTATGCCAAATCGTTAGAGGTGGAGCGAATTACCCCAATTTATGTAATTGAACGGTTACGTTTTATTGATGGGCGAGCGGTATTGTTTGTTGAGAACGTGCTCAAAGCGGCACTGTTTGAGGGTATATTGTCTGAGAACCTCACCATGTCCCTGACAGGCATTTATCGTGAGAAGTATGGTTACGAGACAAAGCGCTCTCGTTTTGATGTGATTCCCACGTCAGCTCCTGCTCATGTCGCTAAGGCGTTGAACCTAGCTGAAGGACAACCCGTTCTGAAAATTCGGCGGGTAAACTACAAACAAGATGGGCATTTAATGGACTGCGAATTCGAGTATTGGCGTCCAGACGCAGTGATGATTCGCATTGATAGCGTAGGATAAAGCGCAGAATTAAAAAGAGCCCAATGAAGGGCTCTTTTTCGCATATTGGTTAGAGAGGCGGTTTAAACGAGGCCTTGCTCTTTCGCCATTCTGCTTGCAATGCCGGGTGCTTTCCAAATGCTTGGCAGCAAAATGAAAGACACAGGTACGGCAGTAATTACAATGAAAGACTGCAATGCAGAAATACCACCAGAGCCCATTGAGATGAGCGCAATAGCGACAATACCCATAATCAGACCCCAGAACGAGCGAATCACTGCGTTTGGTTCTGTTGAGCCCGTCATCACTACACTGATTGTGTAAGTCATCGAGTCACCCGTCGTCACGATAAATGTTGTCGTTAAGATCAGGAACAGAACCGAAATGATCATTGGGTAAGGTAATTCACCAGTAATCGCTAGCAGTGCTGCAGGCAAGTTAAAGCCTTCAAACGCAGATGAAATCAAACCAGGGTTATCAAGTTCAAACGCAAGGCCACTGCCACCAACGATACTAAACCAGAAGCAAGTAATCAGCGGTGCCGCGATGCTAATAGACATGATTAATTGGCGAATTGTACGACCACGAGAGATACGAGCAATAAAGATCGCCATCATTGGGCCATAACCGATAAACCAACCCCAGAAGAATACTGTCCACCAACTTAGCCAGCCTGTATCACCACGGTAAAGTGCCATAGGGAAGAAGTTATCCACCATACGACCAACGCCTTGCACGTAGCCATCAACGATAAAGCTTGTCGGCCCGAAGAACAGGATGTAACCAATTAATAGTACAGACAAAATGATGTTGTAACGACTGACGATTTGAATACCCTTGCTCAAACCGCTCAGTGCGGAAAGGGTATACATCAGGATCGCCGCCATAATAACCATACTTTGCGTTACGAACGTATCTGGCAGGCCAAACAATGAGTTCAGCGCGTAGCTAATTTGTAAACCTAAGAAGCCGATAGGACCGATGGTTCCTGCTGCTACTGCAATGATGCTACATGCGTCAGCAACATCACCAATCCAGCCTTTAATGGCTTTATCACCAAACACAGGGTAAAGCAGAGTACGCGGCTTAAGAGGCAGGCCTTTATCGTAATGCAAGTGCATTAAGACAATGGAAGATAGACCACCAAGGATCGCCCAAGCTAAGAAGCCCCAGTGCATAAAAGACTGAGATAGGGCATTGATTGCGGCAGTTTTCGGTGAGGCTTCCCCGTATAGAGGCGGAGCAGTCACAAAGTGCGCGATAGGCTCAGCAGCGGCCCAGAACACACCACCACCTGCAAGTAGAGTACAGAGTACGATTGACAACCACTTAAAGTTATCAATATCAGGTTTCGCTAGACCACCTAGGCGCACATAACCAGTGCGACCAAACGCAAGAGCCAAACCAATTAGGAAATTCAGAAGAAGCAGTACTTGCCAGTAAGCTCCGAAATATTTAGTAGCAAAGCCGAAGCCGGTGTTAACCATTGCGGTTAGAGAGTCGGTATTCGTTAGAGCAAGTAAAACGAATAGAGTGAGGAAGCTACCACTTAACCAAAAGACAGGATTGGTGAGTTCGAGGCGCTTGAGTAAAGATGGGGGATGAATAGCAGAATAGTCAGCATCCTGAATAGGCGCTGTGTGGGAGGCGGCATTCGTCATATTTGACATAATTACTTCGCTTTTTAGGGCTATGAAGCCGTGCATTTCCCCTCACATCGTTTCAACGAAAAGTGTGAGGATGTTCAAAAAGCCGATGATGTTAACATGTCGAAGTTGCAAATATAACCTTAGATTTCGATTAATTTTTAACAGGTTAGCCAAGTTGCTGATTTTTGGGTAGAGATCAAAAGAAAGAGTTTTTACGTGAAATGCACCGCATTTCGTATGTAATTAACATTTCCCTTGTTTTTGCATGGGTTTATCAGGATTACATTGAGAAAACATGTTTTTCCCAAGCTAAGGTTTAACTCGATGGCTCACTTCGAACTTAACGGGCAGTGGATGCTTACCTCGCCACAGCGCCCCAATCTTGAAATTCCAATGTTTATTCCGGGCGATAATGTGTCGGCGCTTTTACAAGCAGAGCAGATTCCAGATCCTTATTTTGCCGATAATGAAAACAAAGTTCGATGGATTGAAGAGTGTGAGTGGCATATCTCACGTGAGTTTGACGTCGACGCGTTTACGTTGTCTGCCAAGCAAATTTGGATGACGCTAACTCGTGTCGATACATTGGCAACCTTCTATGTTAATGGTGAGCTAGCACTAACGTGCAGCAACATGTTTACCCAGCAACGTGTGGATATTAAACCGCATTTAAAGCAAGGTACTAACACGATTCGGATTGAGTTTGCTCGGGCGGATTTAGAAGGTATCGCAAGAGCAAAAAAACTGCCATTTCCTATTCCATCGGCAATGGGCAACAACCAAATTCCACACATGAACTTGATCCGCAAAACACAATGCCATTCCGGATGGGACTGGGGCATTTGCTTGATGGTATCGGGTATTTACGACCCCATTCAAATCGACATTGTGAATGAGCTTTGGCTCAAAGGCTTCTCGACAGAGCAGCAATGGCAAGCCGATGGGAGTGTGTTTCTTGATGTAGTAGTTGAAGTGGAAACGGACAGTCAACGCCATGAAATGATGGTTGAATTTAATGGTGAGCGTCAATGTATTCAAACAAAAGGAAGTGGTCACTATCATTGCCAGTTCCACATTTTGGAGCCTCAACGCTGGTGGCCATCGGGTTATGGCGAAGCGTATCTCTATCCCATTACCATTTCTTGCAGAGAGCAAAAGTTAACGCACAACATTGGTTTGCGTCAGTTAACCCTAAATAACCAAGCTGATGAGCACGGCTCTGCAATGGAATTTATCGTCAATGGCGTACCTATTAATGCTAAAGGTGCCAACTGGATCCCTATTGACGCAATGCCGGGGCGAGAGTGCGAAACACGTTATCGCAACCTTTTGCAAAGTGCGGTTGATGCCAACATGAACATGATTCGCGTATGGGGCGGTGGTCAGTACGAGACTGAAACCTTTTATAACCTTTGTGATGAACTTGGCTTGTTGGTGTGGCAAGACATGATGTTCGCCTGCTCGTTGTACCCATCAAACGACGAGTTTTTAAAAGACGTAGAAGAAGAACTTAGATTCCAAATCCCGAGGCTCAAAGAGCACCCATCAATCGCACTTTGGTGTGGTGACAATGAAGTGATTGGAGCTATTGGTTGGTATGACGAATCTAAGCGCAGTAAAGTCAAATACACGGTTAACTACGATCGCCTCAACCGCATGATTGAGAAGGAGATTACCGAGCAAGATAGCACTCGCCGTTTCTGGCCCAGTTCCCCGTGTAATGGTGAACTGGATTTCGGTGATGCGTGGCATGATGATAGTAAAGGCGATATGCACTTTTGGGACGTTTGGCATTCAGGAAAATCATTCAGTGTCTACCTTGACGTGAATCCTCGTTTTTGCTCTGAGTTTGGTTTTCAATCTTGGCCATCTTTTGCTGAAGTTAAGCGGTTTGTCCCTGAGCAAGACTGGAATATTACATCCCCAACTTTCGAACAACATCAGAAGAACCCTCGTGGTAATAGTATTATCACAGAGATGTTCACGCGCTATTTTCGTTTTCCCTCTGGATTTGAGAGCATGCTGTATTTAAGTCAAGTTCAGCAGGCAATCGCGATCAAAACTGCATGCGATCATTGGCGTGCCATTTCTCCAGTTTGTCGCGGCATGCTGTACTGGCAACTCAACGACAATTGGCCTGTCAGTTCTTGGTCTAGTTTGGAATACAGTGGTCGATGGAAGCAGTTGCACTACCATGCAAAACGCTTTTTTGCGCCGCAGTATTTGGTATTTTCCGAGCATACAGGCGAGTTGAGCCTACATTTGCTCAATGATGCCAAAGAGTCCGCAAGCGTCAACGCACTGCTCAAGTGGGTAGATTGGCAAGGGGAAGAAAAGCAATGTTGGAGCTTAGAGCAAACAGTCATAGCAGACAGCAATACGATTTTGTGGCAATTGGATGAATCGATCGAGAAGGACGAACTTACGTCAGGCTTCTTCTATGTTGAAGCGCAAATCGGTGAAGACAGAATAAGCAACACATGGTTTAGTACTCATGAGCTAAAAACCTTGCCGATAGCGAAAGCCAATATTGGTGTCTCTATTGAAGGGAGGCAAATTACTTTGATTGCGGATAAGCCTGCGTTTTTTGTTCATTTGGAGAGTGATGCTGATGGAAGGTTCAGTGACTCTAGTTTTACTCTGTTGGTCAATGTTCCAATGACGGTTGAGTATTTAGGTGATGATGTTTCAGGTATGCAGCAGTCGTTGAGGGTATACCACCTTAATGATTAAAGCGGGCATAGAACATCTATATGCTGATAACTAAAAAGGGAGCATTTGCTCCCTTTTTAGTTATTAAGTATCCGTTATTAAGCTCAGGTTGAGACAGAAGTTTATTTAAGTTTCTGATGGGCCCGATAGCTAACGACAAAGCCAATGTAGAATAGTGCAGCAAGAGTAATCACTGCCGTCGCGTACGCCAGCAGGCTGTTTAACCCTAAACCAAAAGCCAAAGTGAAGGCGATACCATGAATGGCTTCCGCAGGGATTCGGTACCAAGCAGAGTGGACGGAAGATCCGAAGAGGATAAAGGTACTAAGTAAGACAATCGTGCCGCCTATAAAGCCGACCCATCTGCTGTTGTTCATGTTGCAGTCTCAGGGGTTACCGAGGTAACGTAACAAAATATTTCAGGATCGTATTATACAACCGATCATCGCGAAAAGCGCTAGAGAAATTTCGCGGATAAAACAGAGTGTTTTAATTCGAACAAAAGAATACGACATAGCCAACTTAATACAGGAATAACAAAACATGTTGAGATTTATACAACGTCGCCGCATTAAGAAAGTGATTAAGCTAATGAGTACCAGATTGATAGTGGGATACGGCAGTCGTGAGTACTTTTCGGTTGGTCAGGTAAAGACGAGCACCAGCGAGTTAAGCTTAAGCGCGTGCCAACAAAAAATTGCGTTGGCGTTGTATGCGAATCCGCAAGATCTTGATTTGGAAAACCAACCAGAATTGCAAGCAATACGCTCAGACGTGGCGCATGATTTCTTTTCTGGTGCCGATTATACCGCTCAAGATGTGCTTAATTTACTCGGCTCTGGTGGCTGGAAAGGCGGTCGAATGGAAGATGGAATGTCTCATCATTTTGGTATGCACAGTCGCTATTAAAAACATGCGTTAATTTTATAAATTCGATAAATATTTTTGCTGTTAAAGATTAACTAAATTTTCTTTCAATTGGGTAACAATTACCTAATTATGCACCCGAATCCCAGCGCGTCGCTGGACTGGTTGGATTGCATACCATGAAATTAATCATCAAAGGATTGGGGCTGAGTGCTCTTGTGCTCAGCATGTTTGCTCATGCAGATAGCAAAACGTTGAACGTTTATGCATGGGGTGGCTATTTGCCGGAATCATCGTTAAAAGCGTTTGAAAAACAAGAAGGCGTTACGATTAATTATTCGACCTTTGAGAATAATGAATCAATGTACACCAAGCTAAAATTGCTAAAAGGTTCTGGCTACGATGTGGTTTTTGCTTCTGCGTACTTCATTGAAAAAATGGGGCGAGAAGGGCTGCTTTCGAAAATAGATCACGCTCAAGTGCCAAACATGCAAGACACAATGGACGGTTTACTTGGCCAAGCGCACGATCCGAAAAATGATTACTCGCTGCCTTATATTTGGGGCATTACCGGGATCAGCTACAACGAATCCATGGTTGAGCAACCAGTGACCAAATGGGCAGACTTATGGGAGTCTCAATACGAACAACAAGTCATGTTGATCGATGACGTGCGCGATGTGTTTGGTATGGCACTTAAGAAAAATGGCCATAGCGTGAATACAAAAGACGAAGCTGAAATCGAACAGGCTTTTGATTCTCTAGTTGCGCTGAAAAACAACGTATTACTGTATAACTCAGATGCGCCGCAAGTCCCTTACGTGTCCGGTGAAACATCGGTCGGCATGCAATGGAACGGCAACGCATTCCAAGGGCAGGTTGAAATGCCTGAACTGAAGTTCGTGATGCCGGAAGAGGGCGCGGTATTGTGGATGGACAACTTCACTATTCCGTCTGGCAGTAAAAACAAAGCATTGGCGCATAAATTTATTAACTTCATGTACCAATCAGAGAACCAAGCGGAAATCGTGACCAGTTTGGGTTATGCGTCGGCAACAAACGCTGGGCGTGACAAATTGCCAGAAGAGTTGAAAAATAACCGTACTATTTTCCCTTCATCAGAAGACATGAAAAAAGGCGAGTTTATTAATGATGTTGGCGCAGAAACGTTAGCGATTTACGAAAAGTACTGGCAACGTTTAAGAACGCAATAAGCAACGTCTTTGCCTATTGTTAGGCTTAAAATCGTTCAAATTTGGATTCCCCTCATCACGAAAGTGGTGAGGGGAATTTTTTTATAGGTTTTGTACTGCGAGTGTTGCTACGCGGCACGCTTTACGAGGCAGAAGTGCTTTTTACCGCGTTGCAGTAACCAATATTGATCAAACAGTGGGAAGCTTAAACTCGGGTTATCAGCCGCCACTTTTTCACCGTTTACACTGATGGCGTTGTTGCTGATGTGTTCGCGTGCAACACGCTTCGAACTTGCTAAGCCCGACTCAATCAACAGCTCAACCAAATCTTGTTGTGTGCTCTCAATGCTTGGTAAACCATCCAACTCCAACTGTTTTAATTCACCCAAACTCAGTTGTTGCACATTACCGCTGAATAAAGCTTGAGTGATACGCTCGGCACTGGCTAGGCCTTCTTCGCCATGAACAAATCGCGTCATTTCTTCAGCGAGAATACGTTGTGCTTGTGGCTTACCTTGGCTTGCTTGGTCTTGCGCTTCAATGCTGGCAATTTCTTCGCAGCTCAAGAATGTGTAGTAACGCAAGAAGTGGTAAACGTCGGCGTCTTCTGCGCCAAGCCAGAACTGGTAGAACGCGTAAGGAGAGGTCTTGCTTGGATCTAGCCATACTGCACCACCTTCAGTTTTGCCAAATTTGGTGCCATCGGATTTGGTGATCAGCGGCAGAGTTAAGCCAAATACTTGCTCACCATTTTGACGGCGAGTTAAATCGATCCCGCTGACGATGTTTCCCCATTGGTCATTGCCACCGATTTGCAAACGGCAACCGTATCGACGGTTTAGCTCGGCAAAATCGTACGATTGCAGTAGGGCGTAGCTAAATTCGGTGAAGGAGATACCTTGGTCAGGTCGTTGCAGGCGTTGTTTTACCGATTCTCGGTTGACCATAGTATTGATCGAGAAGTGCTTACCCACATCGCGGAAGAAGTCGATCACATTGATCGCTTTCATCCAGTCAGCGTTGTTCACCATGATCATCGGCTTGGTCAGTTGGTGGTTCATCAACTGCTGAATTTGATTAGAAAGATCGTTAACCCAGCCTGAGACGATTTCCTCTGAGTTCAGACTGCGCTCAGTCGCTTTAAAGCTTGGGTCGCCAATCATGCCCGTTGCACCGCCAATCAAGGCAACAGCTTGGTGTCCGGCATCTTGAAAGCGCTTAAGCATAATCAAAGGCACGAGGTGGCCGATATGCAAGCTGCCAGCTGTAGGATCGAAGCCGCAGTAAACGGTTTGTGGCTGTGAGAGAAGTGTCTGAATTTCTTCCAAATCGCTGGCTTGTGCAATCAAGCCACGATCTTGTAAATCTTGCAGTAATGGTGTCGTCATTCTTTTTGTCTGTCTTAGTGGTTGTTACATTTAGACTAAAACGCGACACCTTTTCTCGATATATCCCTTAAGGGACAGTTTTTATCTTGAATGGAGAATGAGGTGATTGAGGAAAAGCTGGAATAACTCACTCAATGAAGACACATTTAATTGCGAGTAAATTCGCTTTCGATGATTTTTGACCGTGCCTTGAACTAAGTGTAACCGCGCGGCAATTTCTTTGGTGTCAAACCCTTGAGCGAGAAGCGAAGCCACCTCTTGTTCGCGACGGGTGAGTGATTCTACGCCAAACGTTGCTAAAGCTTGCTCAATGGCTAATCGCATACTGCCAGAATAAGCACTCTGTGCAAAAACAGGCTCAGAAAAGGTAAATTCCGTTTGTTTCCAATGCTGCTGACAAAGCGACTGAATTATCGGGAAATAGGGCTTTAGCTTATTGATTTGTTGCTGAGAAAAGTATTTTCCATCAGTCATATATCCGAAGTACAGCATGACCCAACGGCCAGATTCAACTTCGACTAGCATGCTAAGCTCGTCTTTCCACCCTGTTTGATGATAGAACTGCTCGCAGTATGAGGTGAAGTCAACGCCTTTACGCGCCACGTCTTTGAGCGTAAATACGCCTTGTTGCTTTGTCTCGTTTAGTTTGAGAAAAAAAGGGTCATTTTGAAATGAGTCAGTAAGGTAGCGTTGAAAAAGTAACTCTCGCTCGTTCTCAATTGAGTCGTAGAGATAAATAGGATGCTTACCTTCTCGGTAACCTAAAATAACTGCGCAATCAAAATGAAAAAGAGTGCGAATGACACGCATAAGTTTAGGAGTAAAGTTAGGCGTGTTAAGAGCAGAAATTGCTTCTGCTAGCAGATTATTAAAGTTATTGTCAGGCATGGGATACCGAATTGCAGGTGGTTTTGCGCAAGCATAACCAAAAGCAATCCAACGAGAAAGGGAAGTCGCCATCTTCTGGTGACTTCCATAGAGAAAGTTGCGTAAGTGCTCAGTTTTGAGGAATCATATCCCCGTTAACTTATTGATAAGGGTGCATAACAACGGTTTTATTTAAGCGATTAGTTGCTATGCATTACTGCGAGTTAGTGAGCTCTTCGTTAACCCAATATTTAGAACCAGACACGTTAGCATCGATGAGTAAACCTTTAGCGTTCAACTGATAGACGGCGACGCCGCTGTTAAATTGTTTTGAAAGTTGCTCTGAATCTTCGCCCGCAACAGCAGAGGCTTCACTTGTGGCCTCCCATCCTTCGTTGACGAACGTATCAAAGTCTTCTTTGCTCTCAAACAGAACCACTTGTTGGTAAAATTTGCCGCCAGCCCCAAGTGCAACGCCCAAACCAAACATATTCATATAAGTGCGTTCTTCTGTTTCCTTATTCACTGCGACTCCTGACCCTGAGTTGGTGTGAAACAGCAAAGATAATTTACGAGAATCAAAGACCGCGTAGCCGTACGCGTTGTCGTAAATAGCTTTTGCCTCCGGCTTTTCATTAAATAACTTGAGCAAAGCGCTATCTGCCATTAAGTCCACGGCTTGGCGAGCTTCTTCTGGCGTATCGCCTTCCATCAGCTCATCAATTTTTTTGTCGGCAGCATCTATCCATTCTTTGCTTTTCTCGATGCTGGCTTCTGTCCATTCGCCTGCGGTATTGATCGCTTCCTCGGACCAATTCGTGAAATCTTGCCACGCTTGTTTTGAAAACGCTTTGGTGTCGTCCCAAGCATCTTGGGCAGTATCAGAAACTGCGTCGCCAAGCTCAGACATTTTATTGGAAATTTCATCCCAATCGGCATAAGCAGGGGATGCCAGGAGCATCAATGTAGTAAGGAGTGCGATAGGCTTTTTCATCAAATTCTCTCTGGAGTTATCGATATACCATTCATTTTAGGTCATCAGACTTTGATAATGAAATTGACTAAATGACGAACTTGAGAGAGGAATCACGAACTGATTGTGAAATGACGTGTGAATAACAAAGCCCTCACAAGGGGAGTGTGAGGGCTAGAGTTTATCGTGTGTTACTTGCTGCTAACTTTACCGAGTTTTAACCAAGTATCGATAACCGTATCTGGGTTTAGTGATACAGAGCTAATACCTTGATCCATTAGCCATTCCGCTAGGTCGTCGTGGTCTGATGGGCCTTGACCACAAATACCAACGTATTTGCCTGCTTTTGTTGCCGCATCAATCGCCATCTGAAGCATCACCTTAACCGCTGGGTTGCGCTCATCAAATAGATGTGCGACATCGCCAGAGTCACGGTCAAGACCAAGCGTTAGCTGAGTCATGTCGTTTGAGCCAATCGAGAAGCCATCAAAGTACTTCAAGAACTCATCGGCAAGGACCGCGTTGGATGGCAGTTCGCACATCATGATGACTTTAAGACCCTGATCGCCACGGCGCAGATCAAACTTCGCTAGCAAATCAATCACTGATGCTGCTTCGCTTGGTGTACGCACAAATGGGATCATGATTTCAACGTTTTTCAGACCCATTTCGTTACGAACGCGTTTGATTGCTTGAGTTTCTAGCTCGAAGCAGTCTTCAGACACTGGAGAAATGTAACGAGACGCGCCACGGAAGCCAAGCATTGGGTTTTCTTCATGCGGTTCGTATGCTTTACCGCCAACCAAGTTGCTGTATTCGTTAGACTTAAAGTCAGACATACGAACAATAACGCGTTTCGGCCAAAATGCCGCAGCAATTGTTGCGATACCTTCTGTCAGTTTGCTTACGTAGAAATCGATAGGATCTTTGTAACCACGAATACGCTGAGTGATTTCTGCTTTTAGCTCATCGCTTTGTGCATCAAAGTTAAGTAATGCTTTCGGGTGGATACCAATCATCTTATTGATGATGAATTCAAGACGAGCAAGACCAACACCTTCATTTGGAATTTGCGCGAAGTCAAACGCGCGATCAGGGTTACCCACGTTCATCATCACTTTTGTTGGTAGCAGTGGCAGTTCATCAACAGAAGAGCGTTTTACGTCAAACTCAAGTTCACCTTGGTAAACGTAGCCCGTTTCACCTTCAGAACAAGATACGGTCACGGTTGCGCCATTGGTTAACTTGCTTGTCGCATCGCCACAGCCAACGATTGCAGGAATACCAAGCTCACGAGCGATGATGGCAGCGTGGCAAGTACGGCCACCACGGTTGGTTACGATTGCAGATGCTTTTTTCATCACTGGTTCCCAATCTGGGTCAGTCATGTCTGTAACTAGCACGTCACCTTCTTGGACTAGAGACATTTGGTCCAGAGAGTCAACCAAGCGAACCACGCCTTTACCGATGCGCTGACCGATTGCACGACCTTCAACCAAAACATCTGCTTTGTTTTGTAGTTCGTAGCGCTCAATCACATTTTGTTCCGTTTGCGAACATACGGTTTCAGGACGCGCTTGAACAATGTACAGCTTGCCATCAATGCCATCTTTTGCCCATTCAATGTCCATTGGACGCTGATAGTGCTTTTCGATGATCATTGCTTGCTTTGCGAGCTCTTTGATCTCGTCGTCGTTCAATGAGAACGTGTTGCGCTCTTCATCAGGAGTATCAACGATATCAACTTGTTTGCCGATTTCTTGGTTATCTGAGTAGATCATTTTGATCAACTTAGAACCAAATGTTTTCTTAACGATTGGGTGTTCGCCTGCTTCAAGCATTGGCTTGTGAACGTAGAACTCGTCAGGGTTTACTGCACCTTGAACGACCATCTCGCCTAGACCCCATGAAGAGGTGATGAAGACAACTTGGTCGAAACCCGATTCAGTGTCTAGTGTAAACATAACACCCGACGAGGCTTTATCTGAACGCACCATACGTTGGATACCCGCAGATAGCGAGATGCCACGGTGGTCGAACCCTTGGTGAACGCGGTAAGAAATCGCACGGTCGTTAAATAGAGAAGCGTAAACGTGCTTAGTTGCTTCTAGTACTGCGTCGATGCCTTTCACGTTCAAAAACGTTTCTTGCTGACCAGCAAAAGAAGCATCAGGTAGGTCTTCTGCCGTAGCAGATGAACGAACTGCGACTGAAAGCTCAGGATTGCCTTCGATCAGTTCTTGGTAATTTTCACGAATTTCTTGTTCAAGGTCCGCAGGGAAAGGGGCCTCTAATACCCATTGACGAATGTTTGCACCTGTCTTACGCAGAGCTTCTACATCTTCAACGTCTAGTTCATCGAGTAATTGGTGAATACGCTCATCCAAACCTTCGTGGTCAAGGAATTGGTTAAACGCGTATGAGGTTGTCGCAAAACCATTTGGTACAGAAACGCCTGCGTTTGCTAGGTTAGAAACCATTTCGCCAAGTGAAGCATTCTTACCGCCGACTTTGTCGACATCATCCATGGATAGGCCATTGAACCAGAGGGTGTTCTTTTGCATGTCTTTCTCCAGAAACATTGCAGCTTAGTAGGGGGACTTAAATCGATCTAAACAATCGCATGTTGGCTGTTATTACACGTTGACCATACATTGCTTCATTTAGATTGATATCAAAGGCAAACGATTACGTTCTGGCTGAAAAAAATTCAAAAGAATTTCTAAAGCTGTGGTGAACCTAACTGAAAGCCAAACTGATTTATTAATATTATGTGTACCATCCTACTCAAAAGATTTTGAAAAATTAAACAGAAATGCAAATAAATAACCAAAGTCGTGATGTGTTCTATGTTTCTGACGGTACGGCGATAACATGTGAGACATTAGGGCATGTTGTTCTCGGTCAATTTCCGTTCATTCCTAACGAAAAAACCTTTCCGTTTGTAGAAAGCCAGGACAAAGCTACTGACGTAGTCAAAGAAATTGAAACTTCCTACCAGCGCAATGGCGTCAAACCTCTGGTCTTTTTCTCAATTGTCGTTCCAGAAGTACGTGAAATGCTGCTTGAAGCGCCGGCATACAGTTACGATGTTTTGGAGAGTATTGTGCAGAAAGTGCAAGACGACATTCAGATGGCACCAAAGCCTAAGTTGCAGCGTTCTCGCAGCGTGGGGAAAGATTCCGACACCTATTTTGACCGTATTGCGGCTATTGAATACACATTGGCGCATGATGATGGCATCACGCTAAAAGGGTTGGAACAAGCCGATATTATCCTGCTGGGAGTATCGCGCAGCGGAAAAACGCCGACTAGCTTGTACATGGCGATGCAATTTGGTTTACGTGTTGTGAACTATCCGTTCATTGCGGAAGATGTGAAGATGATGCGTTTGTTGCCTGAATTTGAGATCCATCGTCATAAGTTGTTTGGGCTGACTATCGATCCCGAGCGCTTGACTGAAATCCGTGAAAATCGTTTGTCTGGAAGTGATTACGCTAGCACAGAGCAGTGCAAGCTGGAGCTAGACACTGTTGAGGCGTTGTTTAGAAGAGAGGCGATCCCATATATCAATACGTCCTCTCTGTCTGTTGAGGAAATTACTACGCGTATTCTGGAAAAAGCAGGAATGAAGCGTCGCTTGTTTGGCTAACAAGAGACGCTCATGTCGCTATGTGTAAGAGGAGGTAAGATGTATACCTCCTCTATCGAATGAACCTTAGACAGAATTAATAGTATTGGAACATCTTTTGGATGTCTTGATAGTTTTTGGTCTGAGTCAGTGACAGCATCAGTAAGATACGTGCTTTTTGTGGGTTCAATGTACCAGCGGCAACAAAGCCGTATTTTTCGTCATCAATTTCAGCATCCAAAGTGGTTGAGCCGCTAGGCGTTCGGGAGCTTCTTACAACAACAACGCCATCTTTACTCGCTTTCACTAGCTCATCAAACACAGTGTGGTACAAGTTACCATTACCGACACCAGCACTTACGATGCCGTCAAACTTCGCATCCACAAAGGCTTTCACTGGCAAATTGGAGGCATTTGCATAGTTATAAACAATACCGACCTTAGGCAACTTAGTAAGCTTTGATACATCGAATGGGGTTTCTGTCGTATGTTTACGTTCTGGGCTTCGTTGATATTTGGCATCGCTATTATGAATGTAGCCGATAGCACCAAAGTTGGGTGACTGGAAAGTGCTGACGGAGGTTGTATTGGTTTTTGTCACATCTCGCGCATCGAAAATCGTGTCATTCATTGCGACTAGCACGCCACGTCCTTCTGAATCTTCATCGGTGGCTGTTACGACTGCATTGTATAAGTTGACTGGTCCATCAGCACTCATTGCGGTGGAAGGACGCATTGCACCGACGATCACGACAGGCTTTGTGCTCTTGACGGTCAGATCAAGGAAGTAAGCGGTTTCCTCTAACGTATCCGTACCATGAGTAATGACGATGCCGTCAACATCATCTTGAGCGAGTAGCTCATTAACTCTTTTCGATAATTTTAGCCACACTTCATCATTCATATCTTGTGAACCGATACTGACCACTTGCTCTCCAGAAATATCGGCAATCTTGGTCATACTCGGCACCGCAGAAATCAATGATTCAACGCCGACTTTACCTGCTGTGTAGTTTGACTCGGTTGCAGATTGACCTGCGCCTGCAATGGTGCCGCCAGTGGCAAGAATTTTAATGTTCGGAAGATCGGATTGCGCGAAAGACAAAGAACTAAGGCACAAACCAAGGGTTATCGTACTGAGGCGGAAAATGTTTTTCGTCATGGGAATCACCTGCTGTTAGGTTGGATGTTGGGGAACTCATCTATCCTAAAAACAGCGGGTTAGATTTTTTGAGTACTAGTTCAACAAATTGCAGATGAAGATCGTGATCAACTAATCACTTAAAGAATATCAAATCAACCAGTTAACCTAATTGACGTGCTTCTTTAACAAGTGAGATGTGCTAGTAACGTGCACAACGTGTTAAGCCCTATAATTTATTGATTTATAAATAAAGGAGGTAGGAGTCTCGTGATGAGGTTACTAAACATGAATTTAACCGTGCAATTTTTCAAAGTTTACAGTGTAAAAAAAGCGGCTTTACCCCGGAACAGATAAAAGCCGCTTGCCAATGATGTGTTAATTCACATCTTATCGCATAATCATTTGTTCACGACCAGGACCCACAGACACCATTTTTACTGGTACGCCCATGAGTTCCTCAATGCGTAGAACGTATTTCTGTGCTGCTACTGGAAGCTCTTCAAACTTACGACAACCAGTGATGTCCTCGCTCCAGCTTTCCATCTTCTCGTAGATTGGTGCAAGAGAGGCAGTTTGAGGCCAGATTGGGTTTTCGTTGTGGTCGCCTTCGTAGCCAACACAGATTTTCAGATCGTTAAGGCCAGTCAAACAGTCTACTTTAGTTAGCGCAATTTCAGTTGCTGCTTGCAGTTCAACACCATTCTTAGTAGCGACTGCGTCGAAGTAGCCCATATCGCGTGGACGACCTGTAGTTGCACCGAACTCGCCTGCAAGTTCGCGGAAAGCATCTTGCTCTTCCATTGCAGTGATCAACGTACCAGTACCTACTGATGAGCTGAATGCTTTTGCAACCGCAATAACGCGCTCAGGGCGAAGTGCCGGAAGACCACTGCCGATACCCGCGTACATTGATACAACGTTAGAAGATGTTGTCCAAGGGTACTCACCGTAAACAAGGTCACGACCTGCGCCAAGCTGTGCTTCGAACAATAGTGTTTTGTCTTTCGCTTGTAGTTCTTTTAGAGGAAGCGTTACGTTGCAAATTGAATCGCGCCAAGGTGCAGAGACTTCTAGCAGCCAGTTCGCCAGTTCTTCAGCGGTTTGTTCAAACTCGAACGTCGGGTAAAGTGCACGCAGTTGCGGCAGTTTCCAATCCATCATGAATTGAAGGCGTTCAACCAATACTTCTGGTTGCTTCAACCAACCAACTAGGATGCCTTTCTTCATTACGCGGTCACCGTAAGCAGGTGCAATACCTTGACGAGTTGAGCCGTATGCTTTGTCGCCTAAACGTTGTTCTTCTAGCGTATCTTCTAGTGCATGTAGAGGTAGACACAGTGTTGCGCGATCAGAGATGCACATATTCACTTTTACGCCTGCTTCTTCAACTTCCGCAATCTCCTGAGACAGCAACGCAGGGCTGATAACCATACCCGGACCTAACACTGCCAAACAGTCAGGGTTGAATACGCCACTTGGAAGCTGGTGCAGCTTGAACGTACCTAGATCGTTAACCACGGTGTGACCCGCGTTGTTACCACCTTGGAAACGAATGCTCGCAGAAGCTTGCTCTGCCAAAAAGTCAACGATGCGGCCTTTGCCTTCATCACCCCAGTTTGCACCCACAACAACGATAGACGACATAATTTAATCTCCAAAAACAGATGCAAAAATCTTAAGGTGTTCGCCATAATAAGAGAAATTAATTATACTCATTAACTTGATAAGAATCTCATATCGGAATTGGCAATGTTAGATTTGAACTGGCTGCGAACCTTCGTAACTCTTGCAGAGGTAAAACACTTTGGTAAAACAGCGACGGAACTGCACATGACGCAGCCGAACGTAAGTTTGCATATCAAGCAGTTGGAGCAAGCCACGCGCACGAAATTGATTGAGCGAAATCCCGTGCAGTTGACGCAAGCGGGGAAGCGTTTGTTAGCTACGGCGCAGCGGATGCTTAATGAGCTGCAAATTTGTCAGTCGGATCTCAATGCCATCAACGATCTTACGCAGGGGACGCTTTCTATTGCGGCGAGCGATATTGTTTCACGTTTACTGCTTATCAAACCATTTCAGCAATTCAAAAGTGAATATCCGGGGATCGACTTGGCATTGTTCAATACCACATCTTCTCAAGCGGTGGATTTGGTGAAAAGTGCGCGTGCCGATATCGGCTTTGTTATCGCACAAAAAGAGAGTCAACCGCTGCATTTTACGCCTCTCACGCAAATTCACTGGTGTGCGTTTGGCGATAACATTTTTGAGTGGCAAGACAATCGAAAAGAGAGCCAGACGCTGATCCTGCTAGGGCACGATACTCGAACCCGAGAGCTGATTGATGCGTCTTTACCTGAACTAAATCTGCCTAAGCATCGCGTGATGGAAGTGGGCAGTGTGGAAGCACAAATCGACTGGGCGGAAGCGGGGTTTGGGACTGCTATTGTGCCGGATTTCTCGCTCGATCCGAGATTAAAGCTTTCCCGAGAAGTTACGCCTTTGCCAAGTTTTCCAAACACTGATTTCGGCTACATCGTGCGTCAAAATCAGGTGTTATCCAAAGCGGCAAAACAGTTGTTGGCTTGGGTTGGCGAGAATGTGTCGGTGGTTGAGGGCTAAGGCGATGAAAGAAAAGGCCATGAAAGAAACGAAGATTACGATTTCGCTCCCATCCTTGATTCACCGTATTGGGGGCGACCATGCCAAGCGAGCGAAAACACTCGCAGCAGAAAAACAGTGCGATCTTAAGCGAATTAGACGATCTCGTCACTGGCAAATCTCAGGCGAGGCTTTGGATGTAAAAGCGTTTTTAGAGCTTCTCAAAAACGAAGAAGCAGAGACGATGCGATTTGCGATCAACAAAATCGAACAAGCTCTACTTGCTCACCAAGACAAATTGGAACCTTTGGACGTGAAGTTGATACGTTTGGTGAGACAAAACCCAAACATCACCTTAGCGGAGCTGATGGCTGAAACGAACTGCACGTTAGTTCAAGCTCGCACGGCACGATTTGATGCTGAGTTGCTTTAAGATCGGTTTGTGGTTTACTCACTTTATTAACAGATGTTAGGGTACCGATCAAAATCACTCACTAAGACCATTTTATTATGGATATTTGGCAGCTTCTCCTTTTTATTCCTGCTTGCTTCGCTCTAAATATGGCTCCAGGCCCAAACAATTTATTGGCAATGAATAATGCGCGTTGTTACGGCTTTAGGGCCGCGTTTACGGCCAGTTTAGGCAGAATTGCTGCTTTTTCAGCGATGATTGCGTTGTCTGCATCAGGTCTGGCTGTGATTTTGTATACGTCAGAAATGCTATTTTTGGCAATAAAGTTAGTAGGGGCGCTGTATCTACTGTGGATTGCGTTCAACCTTTGGCGTTCAGAGTCCAGTCCGATCTCTGACTTGGACAATTCGCGCAATTACGCAGGACTTGCGAAGCAAGAATTTACGCTTGCTGCTGGCAACCCGAAAGCGATACTTATTTTTACTGCATTCTTGCCGCAATTTGTTGATGCCAATGCCAACGTTCAAGAGCAGTTTTTTGCCCTTGGCTCGACGTTTTTGATATTAGAAATGGTCGCCATTTCAATCTATGCCATCTTTGGTTTGTACTTGAGACACTGGTTTTCAAATCCCAAAATGGCGAAACGTTTCAATCGCGGATGTTCGTTGTTTTTAGCCGCATCAGGGGCGAATTTGCTACTAAGTAAGCAATAACAACACATCATCTCTGTAGATTATTTTTCTATAAAAAGAGCCGCTGATGTTACATCAGCGGCTCTTTTCGTTGATGCATCGATTATTTATTGTTACCACATCAAATCGTCAGGCACGACGAAATCTGCGTATGGGTCGTCTTCTGCTGGAATGTCCGATTCAGATTCTTTTTGTTCGATGATGACGGACTCATCACGTTGAGCAATTTTATTCGCTACTCCACGTGGAATGACAACATAGCTTTCACCAACAATTGCGATTGCCAAAATACCTTTAATCAACTGCTCGCGGATAAGTGAATCTACATAAAGAGATTTCACTAGCGTACCGTGAGTGAAGTTGTATTTGATGTCGCCATCTTTTAAGTCGATCTTGTTCATCTCAATCAATTGATTGATCTGCGCTTTGATCTCTTTGTTTAATCGCTCAGCATTTTGCTGCTCGCTCAATTGTTTATCACGCTCTAACTGTTGGCGTTTATTCTCTTCAACCGCCGCTTTTACTTCGCGTGCTTGAACGCGTGATTTTTTAGAGCCTTTCTTCGCTTTCTTTAGTTTCTTTTCATTAACTAAGCCAGCTTTCAGCATTTGTTCTTGAAGGGTAAGTTTTGCCATGTTTTATCCAGTTAGTGCGCAATTTTGGGCATTTTACCCACTATTGCCACTTGTAGTAAATAATAGTGCTTTCTATGGGTCTAAAATGTTTGGTTGGCTTGTTATCTCTTTAATGGAAAGTGCAAAGCGGGCCTTCTCCAAAGCCCGCGAGCATTACTGAAATCTAGGTGGGTTATGGCTGCCACTGTTTAGATGTGACGAGGTTATCCATCACTTTGTTTACCGCTTGATGCGCTTTGTCGACAATGGTGTCTATATCGTTGCGATTCGCGATAAGCGGTGGAGCAAAACCGAGGATGTCACCATGTGGCATAGCGCGAGCGATTAAGCCTTGCTCTAAACAGGCTGCCGCGATTTGCGGACCTACTTTCAAGTTTGGATCAAAGTGTGCTCGGCGTAGTTTGTCTGAAGAAAACTCCAACGCATGCAACAAGCCAACGCCACGAGTATCACCGACTAATGGATGATCGTTAAACGTCTCCGCCATACGTTGCTGCAAGTAAGCGCCGACTTCGGCTGCGTTTTGCACCAGGCCTTCACGTTCAATGATATCGAGGTTGCAGTTCGCGGCTGCCGCTCCCATTGGGTGACCAGAGTAGGTATAACCGTGTCCGATAGCGCCCCATTGGTCGGTGCCGTTTTCTAGCACACTCCAAACTCGTTCACCGACGATCACGCCAGACAGCGGTTGATACGCTGAGGTTAACCCTTTCGCTACCGTGATGAGATCTGGTTTCATGTCGTAGTGGAGTGAGCCAAAATCGGAGCCGAGGCGACCAAAGCCACACACCACTTCATCCGCAATCAAGAGTACATCGTATTTGTCGAGCACTTTGCGAATCGCCTGCCAGTACCCTGCTGGTGGTGGCACAATACCGCCAGTACCGAGCACTGGTTCTGCAATCATTGCTGCTACCGTTTCTGGGCCTTCTTCCAAGATCATCGCTTCGAGTTGATCTGCGCAATATTGAGAGAATTCGAGCTCAGACATACTTTCGTCTTCACGGCGATAATAATATGGCGCGATGGTGTGTTTGATGCGCTCAAGTGGTAAATCAAAATGGGCGTGGAACAGCGGCAAACCTGTCATTGAACCGGACGCGATACTTGAACCATGGTAGCCGCGGTCACGCGAAATGATTTTTTTCTTCTCTGGTAGACCACGAGCATTGTTGTAATACCACACCAACTTAAGTTGAGTTTCGTTCGCGTCGCTGCCTGACATGCCGTAGTAAACTTTGCTCATGCCTTCAGGCGCCATTTTGATGATGCGATCTGACAGTGTCACGAGCGCTTCGTTCGTATGACCGACGTAAGTGTGGTAGTACGCCAGTTCTTTGGCTTGCTCATAAATCGCATCGGCCATTTCGGTCCTGCCATAGCCAATGTTTACACAATACAACCCGGCAAAGCCGTCTATCAGCTCGATGCCTTCTGAATCGGTGATGCGTATTCCGCTTCCGCTCGAGATAATTCTTCCCGAAAGCTCCCCGGCCGCATACTGCTTCAGGTGGGTTGAGGCATGAAATACTCTCTGACGATCGATCTCTAAAAGTTGTTGGGTTTTGTTACTCATGATCCTTCTCCTCGAATAATTGGATATCCATATTTCGTGCCTCAACTGCCACTGACGGTTGGTAAAGCGCCTAAGCAGCAGTATTTGATTTCACTGTATTCTTCAAATCCGTGACGGCTTCCTTCTCGTCCAAGACCAGACTGTTTCACGCCGCCGAATGGGATAGGGTGGCCTGTCATTTTGACGGAGTTCACGCTCACCATGCCAAACTCCAAACCGCGCATGCAGTGCCAAATTTGGTGAATATCGTGACCATAAACATAGGCAGCTAAGCCGTACTCAGTGTCGTTGCTCATTTCAATCACGGTATCTAAGTCTTGGTAAGGCAATACGCCTGCCACAGGACAAAAATTCTCTTCGCGATACACCGCCATTTCAGGGGTTACATCGGCTAGCAATGTCGGCGCGAAGAAATTTTCGCCTGGTACGGGCTGGTGGTATCCCGCTACCAATCGCGCGCCTTTGTCGAGCGCGTCACGCACCAAATCATGCGCTTTATCCACCGCAGTGCGATTAATAAGCGGTCCCATGGTGGTTTTTTCGTCTAAGCCATTGCCCAAAACGATGTGGCTCATTTCTTTGGCAAACGCTTCCAAAAACGCTTCGTACTTATCGTCAGGGACGAAAATACGGTTTGCGGCCAAGCAGTCTTGTCCTGCGGTTTGAAACTTCGCATCCACGGCGGCTTTGGCTGCTTGCTCGACATCCATACCTGGCAGCACGATGAAAGGGGCGTTACCACCGAGCTCCATACTGCACTTCTTCACGGTTTGTGCCGCGTCGCGTAGCAATAGTTTGCCTACTCGAGTTGAGCCTGTGAACGAGAGCGCTTTGACTTTATCGGAGTGACACAAGGTTTGTGACACCATCACCGCATCGCCAGTGATCACGTTAAATACACCAGGTGGAAAGCTAGCTCGGTCTGCTAACTCTGCCAACGCTAACGCAGAAAAAGGCGTTTCACTGGCGGGCTTAATGATCACCGGACAGCCTATTGCTAGTGCGGCAGCGGCTTTGCGTGTGATCATGGCATTAGGAAAGTTCCAAGGCGTAATCAGTGCTGCGACACCAATTGGCTCGCGCACCGTTGATAGCTGCGCATTCGGAATATGACTTGGGATGGTTTCGCCATAACAGCGGCGTGCTTCTTCGGCAAACCAACGAACAAAGGATGCGCCGTAGTCAATCTCACCTACAGCATCACCTAGTGTTTTTCCTTGCTCCATCACCATCAAATGGGCAAGATCTTGCTTTGATTCTAGAATCAGGTCGTGCCAACGCATGAGAATTTCAGCGCGCTCTTCTGCTTGCATTTTTCGCCATTGACGAAAGGCTTGGTCGGCTTCATCAATCGCTTGATAGAGTTGTTGCTGAGATAGCTTAGTGATGTAACCGATGACCGTGCCATCTGCTGGATTATCCACCGGATGAAATTGGTCACCACTTACCCATTTGCCATTTACGTACGCTAAACCTCTCACCAAACGTACGTCTTTCATTATCGCCATCATGTCGTGCGAGGCTTTTAATTCCTCTGCATGTAAGCTGTGCAGTGCTGTCATGAGTCCTTCTCCCAGCATCGTTGTCCATAATGAAACTGTAATGGAGAAGTGACCGAAATAATTTCTGATACCGAGGTTTAAAACGTCAGAACTTTCTTTTTAGTGCCGTTAAATATGGTGTTTTTTCTGTTCACGTCTGATGCGCATTTTCCCTTTATAACAAAGCGTTTTGGTTTACTTCGAATGTGCCCGCATCACGTTTGATTGTTTTTGTCACAATGTAAGTAAAGTAGCGCTCAATGCCCACATCTGAGTCTAACCAGTTGTCGATAAGCCGCTGATATTGGTCGATATCTTCTGACTGAATTTTAAGGATGTAATCGACACCACCGCCCGTGGCATAGCAATCAGTGACTTCTGGTGAATGTTGTACCAGTTGCTCGAAGCGTTTGAACGCTTGGGCGTTGTGTTCTTTGAGCGTAACTTCAACCATAACTGACGTTCGTTTGAACAAAATATCGGTATTTACTTTTGCTCCGTAGCCTTCAATGATGCCTGCTTCTTCCAGTTTTTTGACACGCTCCCAACAAGGGCTCACGGATAGGTTGATGGCCTCGGCAAGGTGAGATTTGGTGATACGACCATTATCATGAAGTATTTGTAGAATTTTTACGTCGTAGCGATCGAGGCGCATAATGAGTCTCCCTGTAGAATACTAATCATTTCATGAAAGGCTGATGACTGGTCGCTGTTATAAGTTGCTTTCCAGTTTGCTTCTGGTATGCCATTTGTTTTGATTTCTTTAGTTGGTTTTTCAATCAGCCTATCTCGCCGCAGTCTTCGGCTATAACTGCGATAGTGTCACCGATATTCACCATAGCAGGAAAACGACGTGCCGCGAAAATACCATTGCGCTGTGACTTGTACTCAACGGGGGCGGTACCTGTGCGCTCGGTCGAGAAGATTCTCACTAATACATCGCCCTTTTTGACGGTATCGCCAAGATCAAATAAGTATTCTGTGATGCCGTGGTGTTGGCTTTGCACATAACAACTTGCATCAGGCATATCTAATAATTTAGTTGGTTGGGTTGGTTGTTCGTAGTCACCGGGCAAGTTGCCTGAGAAGCGCAAGAAGTTGCGAATGCCACGGTCGGAATAAGCGATGGTTTCTGGAGTGCTGGTTCCGCCTCCTCTTAGTTCGGTGGTAACAAAGATTTTTCCCTGAGACTCCACGGCAGTGTCATACAGGCTGGTGGCGTCCATTTCGAGCAAGATCATGGTGTAAGGTGCGCCAAACAGTTTTGCACCTAATATGCAGGCTTCTTCTTGATCGAGATTGTCGAGACGATGGGCAGCGGCGAACGGCACGATATCTAACGTTTTACCACCTGAGTGAATGTCTAACGCAAAATCGCACTTAGGAACTAGGTAACGAGTAAAATAATCCGCAATTTTCTCGGTCACTGTGCCTATGGGGTTGCCGGGAAAGCTGCGATTTAAATTCCCTTTATCGATAAACGACGTACGTGAGGCATTTTGTACCGCAGGTAAGTTCATCATGGGTACAATAATGACACGACCTTGGATTTGATCTGCCTGAAGCGAGTTCGTCAATTTTAGCAGGCTGGTGATGCCTTCGTATTCGTCTCCGTGATTACCGCCAGTAAGCAGTGCGGTTGGTCCGTGACCATTTTTGATCACGGTGATAGGTATCATAATACTGCCCCAGGCGGAGTCGTCATGTGAATAGGGCAGCGTTAAAAAGCCGTGCTGTACACCTTCTCGGTCAAAGTCTATGGTGGCTGTGATCGAGCTTTTTTGCATATCAAGTCCTTTTAGTTCTCAGACCTAGCTCAACAGAGCCTGAGGTTTGAAAAATTAGTGTTTAACAAATAAGTGGCGTGGAAAGTCACACAGCGTTTTTGCTCCATCATGGGTAATGACGATACTTTCCGTTGTTTCTAACCCCCAATCTTTGAACCACAGCCCCGGCATAAAATGGAATGTCATGCCTTCTCTCAAGATGGTTTTATCGGTGTCTCGCAAACTCATGGTTCGTTCCCCCCAATCTGGTGGGTAGCTCAAACCTATTGGGTAGCCACAACGGGCACCTTCGCGTGAGAATCCCGCTTTATCGAGAACCTGGTTTAGTGCATTGGCGATGTCGGCGCAGGTATTTCCGGGCTTTGCCACTTTCAAGCCCGCTTCAAGTCCTAGAGTCAGGGCTTCGTCGGCTCGTTTGAACTTGTCGTCAGGCTCGCCAAGAAAAATAGTGCGTGAGAGTGGGCAGTGGTAACGGCGGTGCGCCCCAGCGATTTCAAAAAACGTCCCTTCGCCTTTCTTGAAGGGTCTGTCATCCCAAGTCAGGTGAGGTGCGGAAGCATCAGAACCTGATGGCAAAAGCGGCACAATCGCGGTGTAATCGCCAAAGTGGTCTTCATGCCCGAGCACGGCTTGGCGGTTAATCTCGGCAACAAGGTGGTGTTTCGGTAATCCTGGTTCAATCATGTCGAACGCGACGCGGTGCATATTTTCAACAATGCGAGCGGCACGGTACATGTATGCCAGTTCTTGATCGGATTTAACGGCGCGGCACCAGTTGACTAGTCCAGTTGCATCGAGAAGTTGAGCATTCGGTAGGTGCGTAGTGAGTGATTCGTAAGCGGTGGCGCTAAAGTAATAGTTATCTTTTTCTACACCGATGCGACCACGATCCCAAAGGCGCGGAGCCAGTACGGCTTCGACCAGGAAATCCATCGGGTGTAGCGGCGGATTCATTACATAATGGTCTGGATAGTAGGTGATGTTTTCTGCCGACATATACGCAGTCCTGTATGCTCCGTTGGCATCTTGGCAGCGTCCAAACCAAACTGGCTCATCAGATGGACCAACAACGACACATTGTGGCACGTAAAAAGACCACCCATCATAGCCTGTCAGCCACGCCATGTTAGAAGGGTCATGAATGATAAGGACATCCAATTCTATTTCTTCCATCGATTGCCGAACTTTCGTTAACCGATCCTGGAACTCATCCAGTGTAAAATGCAAAGCAACGCCTCTCATATTTTCTCCTTGTTAGAAATCCGACGCCTTATGGGCCTTCGGAGACGCTGAGGTATTTCTACCTTCTACCAGCTAGCCAGATCTGCGTTAAAAATGATTGCAATTTACCTCTGGGGTTGTATTTGGATTGAACGATGCTGTTTAACATGTTTGTTTAACCCATACATTTCATGTCAATCATTACAATTGTGGTTTATTTTTGTGCATTTCACCTCGTTTTGTGAGTTAAAGTTCGCCATTTGTTAAATGGAAGTTACAATGAGCATTAAAAATGAATCAATTAAAATATTGTGTCATGACAATTTCTTTGAACCCGATCATTCGGCCAGGCACCGCTAAATACATCTCCATTGGTAACTATCTTGTCGAATGTGTCCGCAGTGGTTATCTAAAACCGGGAACTCGATTACCCACACATCGTGAGTTTGCAGAGCAAATTGGCGTCAGCGTACAAACGGTGAGCCATGCATATGGTTATGCAGAGAAAAAAGGGGCGATCGAGTCTTGGGTTGGGAATGGTACTTTTGTCAAATCAGGTTTTGTGGATGAAAGTACGGACACGGAGTTCATGCTGACACAAGAGATGAAAGAAACGCCGGATGAAATTGATATGTCTATTGCACATCCAGTGGTGACCGATCGCCACATTACGCTTTTTAATCAGGCGTTAATGGAGATTGCTGGGCAAACAAACAATCGTGGTTTGATCAGTAAAGCAAAGCCGGTAACAGGTCAGCCTCATCATATTGAGTCAGGAGTACGATTTCTAAGTAGCCAAGGGCTGGATGTGGGTGCCGATCAAATATTACTCACAAATGGTGCATGCCATGGTTTAACGTTGGCTTTAAGCACAGTTGTTGAACACGGTGATTTAGTTGCTTGTGGTCACTTGGTTGATCATGGCTTGATCTCTCGCTCGAGAATGCTTGGATTTAAGTTGCAACCACTTGAAATGGATGAGTTTGGTATAACGCCGGATGCATTTGAATGGGCATGTAAACACAAACCAATCAAGGTATTGTGTTGCACACCGAGCATGGCTAACCCGACTAGTGCGCATATGGATGTTGCACGCCGAGAGGCGATAGCGAATATTGCGCAGCAATACGACATCTATGTCATTGAAGATGACGTGTATGGAGCACTAGAACCTAACCGTGTCCCACTCCTTGCCACATTGTTACCCGAACAAGCTTTCTATGTCACCAGTTTAACCAAAGTTGTAGCGCCAGGCATGCGCACTGGCTATCTGACGGTCCCACGTCATTTTCTGCAGCACGCGATTGGTCGTTTAGCGGCTACGAGTTGGTCTGCGACTCCATTACCATTTGAAGTCGCTCATTTGTGGATCGAAAACGGTACGTTAAATCGACTTATTCGCTTTCAAGTCAATGAGTTTGCTAAGCGACAGCGAATAGCAAAAGCCGCTTTAGAAGGGCATGTTTATAGCTCGCACCCGAATGGACAGCATATTTGGTTGAGACTACCCGAGCAGTGGAATAGCGATGACCTGGTTGCTTCGGCTAAGCGTTCAGGGGTGCAGATCACGGGATACAAACCGTTTGTTCTCGATACTAATCAGCCAATGCCTTACGTGCGAATCAGTTTGGGAGCAGAAACAAACCGAGGCTACATCAAACACGGGTTATCTGTGATTGCTGAAATTCTCGATACCAACCCTCCCACCTCACACTTTTTAGTTTGAGCGATAGGTTATTTATGCTTTTATCTGATGGGCTTAAACGTTTGTAACTGAGTTTTTTCTTGTCGCCATTGCCTTGGCGATTTTCCCGTCCAGCGACGAAAGTGGCGGCTGAAGACCGCAGTTTCTGCATAGCCCAGTTGCAACGCGATATCGGTAATACTCTGAATATTCTCATGCAATCGCTGTTCGGCGAAATCCTGACGCACTTGTTGTAAAAGCTGCCGATAATTTGTGCCCTGTTGTTTCAGCTTGTTTTGCAGCATTCTCGGATGCAGATCCAATGCTCTTGCAACGCGCTCAACGCTGCATTCTCCGGTTGAGAGCAGACGGCCAATCATGTTTGCTGCTTGGTCACTGAGATTGTTGGGGTAACGGGTTTGCAGCTCTTTGAGGTGCTGTTGAAAATGGCGCTCTAGTGCGTCTTCATCTTGGTGGTTCTTAGCGTTAAGCAGAGTCGCTTTAAGTAGGATACCGTCAAACTTATCACCGAAACGCAGTTTGTTCTGCTGGGCAAACTTGCTTTTTTCTACTTCCAATGTTGCGTGTTGAGTCAAATGTAGCGCGAAGTGACTTGCTTCAATATCAAGTAAGCTCGCAACAAACATCGCCAGATGCGACACACTGAGCTGCATCAACTGCGCGATACCTCGTTCGCTGTGCACATCAATATTGAGCGACAACCGTACCCAATCATCTTGTGGCGTCATGTTGAGAGTTACCCCTGACGAATGTAGATAGAGAAAATCATTCACCCGCGCCAAGGCATCACCAACCGTTTCCGCGCGAGAAACCAGCATTGGTAAGTCCCCCAAGCTTTGTAGGTTTTGACGCTCAGCGAGTAACGCACCAAACAACGGTTGCTGACAACGAGCAGCCGCTTCCTCCAGCAATTCAGCCAGCCTAGGGTAGGCGAGATACGTATCGGGATTGCGAAACTGCGCCGCAGATAGCCCGACGGCAGCCATAATCTCAACCGGATTCTGCCCCAGTTCGGAAACCAAGCTATCAAATTTATCGGCAGCGCCACTTCGTACGATATACATGTCTCGATTTTTAAATGTTAACAGGTTGTAAATCGCAATGTATCAAATTTACTTCGCAAAAGGTCAAGTGAGTGTCAGTGAGTTGATCTAGGTTACATTTTGATAACAAAAACGCATGAATGAGAAGGTGTATGGAACTTATCAATAAAACGGCCATCGTGACTGGCGCTGCGGGTGGAATTGGGCAAGCTATTATTGCAAAGCTAAGAGAGCAAGGAGCCAAAGTGCTTGCTGTCGATATTTCAGAGCAATCACTGCAAATGTACGCAAGTTTTGGCCCTAAGCAGTTGGAAACCTTTGTTGCGGACGTCACCGATTACCAACAAGTCGAAGCCATGGTGAAGTACGCGGTCGAACTATTTGGCTCACTTGACATCATGGTCAACAACGCGGGCATCGGTGCACCGAAACCTCTGCTTGACCACGACCCAATTGCTGATTTTGAGCCGATCTCAAAGGTCAACCAAAATGGTGTCTACTACGGAATTCTCGCCGCTGGGCGACAATTCCAAGCGCAAGGCACGCCGGGCGTGATCCTCAATACTTCTTCTGTTTACGCACGAATGGCGTCTGAGATGACCTTTACCTACAACGTCAGTAAAGCCGCAGTCGATATGATGACCAAATGCGCCGCATTAGAACTCGCACCATTGGGTATTCGTGTTTGCGCTGTCGCTCCGGGACGCGTTGATACTCCGATGTTAAGGCAATACGAAGAGATTGGCCTGTGGGACCACATCCGCAAAGAACAGATGCGTCAAAACTTCACACAACCAGAAGAGATTGCTGATGTGGTGGCGTTTCTGGTCAGCGAGAAAGCCAACTGTATCAACGGTTGTACCATCAGCGCATCTGACGGTTTCGAGAATTTTAAGTATCCACTTATGGGATAGGCGAGTACGCCACATTACAGCAACAGCGAGGATGTAAGTTATGTCATTACCAGAAGTTATTCAGCACC
>NZ_JAWOVM010000031.1:21970-45747 GCF_033339895.1 Vibrio sp. 1751 | reverse complement strand
TTATAGTAGCCGTATCCATAGCCGTATGAGTTAGATGCTTTTTTCTCAACTGCATTGAGAATCACACCTTTAACTTCAACGCCTGATTGCTCGAAGCGACCTTGCGCGACTTCAATCTCCTTCAAAGTCGTTTGATCAAAACGAGCGACCATCAGAGTTGTTCCTGCAAGCGCGCCAACAATGCTTGGGTCGGTAACTGCGAGTACAGGCGGCGTATCGATGATGACTAGATCGTATTGTGCAGACATCTCGTCAACAAAGCTCTTGAAGCGAGGGTGCATAAGAAGTTCTGACGGATTTGGTGGTACTTGGCCGCGAGTCACAACATCTAAATTATCAATGGATGTAGATTTAATGATGTTGCTAAGGGATGTCTTACCGCTCAAGTAATCAGAAAGACCGTTGTCCCAGCGTAGACCGAAGCATTGCTGCAAATAACCTTTACGCATATCCGCATCAATAAGCAGCACTTTCTGACCGGTTTTCGCAGCGACGGCCGCAAAGTTGGTCGATACAAATGTTTTGCCGATAGATGGTGCAGGACCTGAAATCATAAGAACGTTATTCTTCGCTTCCATCATTGCAAAGTGCAAGCTAGTGCGAAGACTACGTAGAGCCTCAATGGAAAGATCGGCTGGGTTAGCTTCCGCTAGAAGGACTAGCTCATTGTTGCTGCCTTTGTTGCGCTTAAGCTTGTTTGCAAATTCCAGTTGTTGAATAGATTTTGGAACGCTTGCGTAAACTGGCATGCCAATCTGTTCAATTTGATCTGGTGTTTCCACACCACGGTGGAATGCTGCACGAATTAATACGAAAGCCACGCCTGCCATACCGCCAAGCAGTGTTGCTAGCACAACGATAAGCGCTTTTTTCGGCTTGATTGGCTTAGAGAAAGATTGAGCGTTATCTAAGATTCGAACGTTGCCAACTGTTCCGGCTTTAATAATGTTGAGCTCTTGAACCTTGTTCAATAGTTGGATGTAGATTTGTTGGTTTACTTCTACATCGCGTGTCATACGTAGAACTTCACGCTGTGTTTTCGGTAACTTTTGAACTTGTTTATTAAGACGTTCTTTCTCTTTTAGTAGTGTTTCACGTTTATCAAGTAGCGACTTATAAGCTGGGTGATCCTGTGTGAAGCGTTGGCTGATCTCACTTTCTTTGAATGTAAGCTCATTTAGCTGTGCTTCTAACTCAACCATTACTTTCAGCGTTGACTGAGCTTCAAGGCCTAAATCGATAGATTCATTTTCTTGACGGAACCGATTTAAAACGTCTTCAGAAGCGGTCAGTTTTGTTTTGATGTCTGGGAGGTGACCTTTCAAGAACTCGAGGCTTTGCTCTGCCTCTGCAGAATTTCTTTGAACGTTTTGTAAGAAGTAGTTTTGGCTAATGTCGTTCAAGATATCTTGAATCTTAGCGTGGTCTTCACCAGAGAAGCTTAAAGATATAATCCCGGTTTGCTTACCACGTTCGCTAATCGATAAGTTTTCTTGAAGTTTATTAATTGCATCTAATTTACTGATTTTGCTGACCGTGAATGAGTCACCAGTTTGAGCCACAAGTTCAGTCGCCAAAAACTGGTATCCATTCTTCTCAAGCAGTTCACCAACTTTACCTTCTAGAATGACGTTATTGTCATCTTCTAAGAGCCTGAACGTCTGTTTTTCAGAATCAATAACTTCAAGAGTTAAAGGAACGCCAACTGCGTAAGAAGGAGCATTAAATCGTGAAACGCTCAGACTGATTTGCTCACCTTGTAGTCGAGCTAGGCCTTTACCAATAATTGGCATGTAGTTTGGAGAAACGACAGTCGTTAAGTTGAACTTATCAACAGTACCGCCCAAGATCATACGAGATTTGATGATCTCTATTTCTGTTGTCGCTGATGATTCTGCTGAAAACAGCTCTCCCATATCACCAACCATCGCTGAAATACCACCTGAACTCTTACTTTCGATTTGGATAAGAGCGTCAGCTTTATAGATAGGTGTTGATAGAATGGCAACGCCGACGCCTATAATTGAAAATAGGACTACGGTACATAGAATGAGCCATTTGGCATCGAGAATGATCCCAAATAACTTTCCCAAATCGATCTCATCGTCGGCTTGACGTGATTGCTTAATAGTTTGTGTTGTCATTACTTTAACTTCTTAAATACCTTGCCATTGGCGTTTATTTAGCCTTGCGGCTTATAGTTTTTGAGACCACGCTTTTGCTGCTTTTTCTATAAGCGTATATGCATGTTCGAAAGCTTCTCTACTTTGTCTGTATGGATCAGGGATGCTTTTTTCATTTATCCACTGTCCAAACAGCATCGTTTTACCTCGTGCCTCAGGAGCGATTTTGGTTAAGGCTTCTAAATGACCTTTTTCCATAACCAATATCAGATCGTATTGAGCGCAAAGCTCAGGTGTTAATTGTCGTGCTTCGTGTCCATCTAAGCTTACGCCATGTTCGTTCGCGATAGTGGTTGCCATCTCGTCAGCAGCTTTTCCCGTTAGATGGCTCTTATCTACTGCGATTCCTGCTGATGCGACATGTTTGTTTGGTAGTAAAGACTGCAAAAGCCGCTCTCCTGTTGGAGAGCGGCAAATATTACCGACACAGACGACAAGAATATTAGAAAACAAATGCTTACCCTACTTTAAGTTGTATGCTTATGATCTCAACTGAATTGCTGGCTTCTTTATATTGCGCAATTGAGCTGAGTAGCTATCGATTACGTGCCGCAAGAGATAATTTTCTTGCGGCACGTTGTTTTACGGCCAAGTGCGTACTCGTAGTACACCTTCAGTTAGTTCATTAAAGCCGGAAATGGTTGGAACGAGCTGAGCAATCACACGATTCCAACGACTAACAGGTGCAGCCGTCACATAGACTATGTCGTAAGGGTTGAGATCAAACTCAGTACCAATCACCAAAGCAGAAGCGTCAGAAACATCTAGCTGATAAATGTCCGCCATTTTAGCTTCTTCTTTTGAACGTCTGATGACAAACACACCGGTAGCATCTGCGGAGATTTCACTGATACCACCAACGCTGCTAAGAGCCTCAGTAAGGCTCATGCCGCTACGATCAATTTTGAGTAATTTCGGATCGTTAACCTCGCCCATAACAAATACTTTTTGCGCATCGTTTCGAGGAATATGAACAATATCACCAGGCTTTAGAAGGCGGTTTTGAGTTAAATCGCCTTGTTGCATCAGAGCATACAAAGAGACGTTTTCAACAACGCCATTGCGTGTCAGTGTCGCATTACGCCAATCAGCCTCGGCAGCCAGTCCGCCAGCTCTATTCACAGCATCTAGAAGTGTAAGGGGGATGTTTGTAATTGGTTGTTGTCCTGGCTTGTTAACTTCGCCAGTTACATAAGTCTTTTTAGAGCGAAATGCCGCAACGCTTACATCGACCTGTGGGCTCTCAATGTATTTTGCAAGGCGGCTTGCAATGTCTGCACGAATCTGACGTACGTTTTTGCCTTCAACATGTACGACACCTATGTAAGGGTAGAAGATCGTGCCATCCGAATGCACCCAGTTACCCGCTTCGGCTGAGCTTCGGTATGAGCCCGCTGGGATCGTTAGCTCTGGGTGATCCCAAATAGTGATATTTAGGATATCGCCAGGTCCTACTTCGTATTCATATTTTGCGATTTCAATATCTAACTCTGGGTTTGGTTTTGAAAAAGGGTCCACTGAATTTAAAGACGTTACGCGCTCCAAAGTTAAGGGATAAACGGTAACCTGAGACTCTATATCACTCGATTCAGTGCTCATGACTGTTTTGTCACTGACCGAAAGGTGGCTACCAGGCAAAGTACACCCTGTAAGAAGGATTGGAAGTACTGATATCCCCAAAAATTTATTAAATGTGTTCATTGGTTTATAACTACCGAAAGAAAGTTTGCCGACTGAAATTGATTCATTCTAATTGAACTGAGTTTCATCAATATTGACGATTTACTGCAGTTTTAAGCCTTTAGAAAGCGAGTCCATTCAGAATTATTTGTGTAATAAACACTCCAAATGGCTGCTAGCGACTTAGAGCTCTTAGTTTTATTAATGAAGGTGTGAAAATCCGACCCACAAAAAATAGTCAACTATTATCCATCTGGTTGCAATAAAGGCAACAAGTTACTCGAAAAAATACTGACGAATACATGACAAAATTGTGTCTATTTAGCGTTATTGAGATGAATGCATGATTTTGCACAAGCAAACAGGCAAGAATGTGAAAAAACTCATGCCAAAGTTGTATGCATCCTATTTACACTATATGCAACTGCCGTTATGCTTCCTGTTGCGGTCGGATATAACAACAAATATTGGAGCTAATTTTGAAAATCAAACTTTTAACGGCAAGTGTGGCAGCAGTCCTACTAGCAGGTTGTGGTAGTGACAGCGATCCTGAGGTAAAAAGATACTCAGTTCAGGCTTATGACCCAGCTGTTATCGGCATGAAAGTTCAAGCAGTATGTGGTGGTGAGACATACGACGCTATTGAAAATACAACAAACTATGAAGGTATGGTTGGTAAAGCGCGTTTTGAAAATATCAACGTTGTAAATGCGCCAGGTGATTGTGCTTTCGTATTAACGCACACAGAAGATAGTAAAGACGCGTCAAATGGCAAACCTATTACATCTGACTACAAAATCCCTCAAGGCCTAGCCCAGGCGGATTCATTGGTAACAGGCTCTCCATTTACGACTTTGGTTGCTAACTCTTTAAAAGATGGTGAAGTATACTCTTCTGATATCGCTGAAAAAGTATTCGAGAATTTGGGTATCGATATCAATGCAAGTGGTAAAACAGTTGACGAAATCCTTCGTGATACAGAATCTGTAGTAGCAGGACTTGGCAGTGAGGGTGGTAACAGCGCACTTGCTACTCAGCTAGTTGCAACAGCAAACGTTGTATCAGATATCATCAAAGCGAACCCAATAGCTTCGCCTGAAGCTGTAGCTGTTGCTGCAAAAGCAATCACAGAAGATGTAATCGCGGCGAACCCAAATTATCCTGAGAATGATTCAGGTGACGTTATCTACGTAACGATTCCAGCTGAAGATACTCAGAAAGTTGTTGCTGATGTACAAGAGGCTATCGATAACGAGATTCCATTAGAAGATATCGAACCTGACGTACCACAAATTCCAGATGCGGAAGTCGGTGAGCCAATTGAACCTGAAGATCCACCGGGTCCAGGCACTGGCGCGACAGGCGGTAACTAAGCAAGTTTTTGCTGACAAATTCTAAAGGCCTCTTCAGAGGCCTTTTTTGATCCTATCGTATTGTAGTCATCACCTTTTAGTGAGCCCTTTTCTGTTTAAGTAAGGCAGGATATGCGGACGTGATTCCCCAGCCAATTTACTGGTGACTTCTTGCGACCAAGTACTCTGTTTTTGATTGCTCGAACGGTTTGCATAGTAGTTTTGCATAGTTTGGTCATACGTCTGAATATCATCCAAGTTTAGGTCTTGATACTGATTCTCATGCACCACGACATGCTTAGGTAGGCGAGGTTTTACTTCAGGGGTTTGATCTGGATGACCAAGACACATACCAAATAAAATGGCGGTATTTTTAGGTAAACCTAATAATTCGTCTACTTTTTGGGCATTGTTTCGTAAACCACCAATATACACACCTCCTAGTCCCATCGACTCCGCCGCAAGCAAGCAATTTTGTGCCATGATGCCCGAGTCTACAGCGCCTATTAGCGTTAACTCGGTAAAGTCAGCTTGAACATCTGGGTTGATACTGGCGTGGCGTTGGTAATCAATGCAAAACACCAAAAACTCAGCCGCGCTTTCAACGTACCCTTGATTTCCGGCATATTGAGCTAATAGCGTACGTTTTTCTTTGTCGGTTACGCGGATAATTGAAACGACTTGCAACATGCTTGATGAGGACGCCGCAAGGCCGGCTTGAAGAATGGCATCTAATTGTTCGCTCTCAATCGGTTGTGAGGTGAATTTTCGAATTGAGCGGTGATTGAGAATTGTTTGAATCGTGCTGTTCATGGTGACTTAACATCCCCTGTTACGTTAAAGGCTGAAGACTCACCTTAGCGACATTTGATGAGTCGGTAAACTATCTCAAAAGAAAAACAATGCTTGGCGCATAAGTGTGAAGACGATTCGAGATTACACCACTCGTTCTGTTTGAGAGCGTATATACTGTTTTTAGAATCAATAATTTAAATGCAGTGGAAAATATGAAAGAACTCATTGTTCATACAGTTACGGTGTTTATGGGCTTCTTTGCCATCATGAACCCTATCGCCAATATTCCCATCTTTTTGAGTTTAACTGCTGATGAAGATAAAGAAACCATCCGTTCCATTGCGCTCCGCTCGGTTTTTATTGCATTTATTATCATCGCGATATTTTCTATTGCCGGTAAGTTAATTTTTGATTTGTTTGGTATCACGCTTTATGCATTGCGAATAACAGGCGGTATTTTGGTGTTTTTGATAGGTTTTAACATGCTTCAAGGTGATTCGACGCATCAGAAAACCAAAGAGAAGGCGTATTCACCAGCTCAGCAACGGGCGGCATTGAGTATTGCAGTGTCTCCACTGGCGATGCCAATATTAGCTGGGCCTGGAACGATTGCTACCGCGATGAACTTTGCGACAGCGGGTGGTTTCGATCAAACCATTATTACTATCGTTTCTTTCGCTGTCCTTTGTGTGATCACCTATGTACTGTTTTTGTTTGGAGACAAATTGGTCAAAGCGGTTGGACCAAGTGCTCTAAATGTTGTGACTAAAATGATGGGCTTAATTCTAGCGGTTATTGGTACTCAAATGTTCATTGATGGCGCGGGCGAAGCCTATAAAACGGTTTTCTCCTAGATTTCTCTTAGACCTTGCCACCTTGGTTCAACCCGCAATTACATTTCTAACGGGGACGGATTTTTTGAACTTTAGTTTTCATTTTCTAAGAGAGAAATAAATAGACTTCACCTATTTCAATAATAAGAATATTCAATTGTTGTGATTGCACGAATTTCATTACTCTTTTGGCAAGGAGAATGGGGGAAATATGGCAACAAAAGCAATTGTAGTAGAAGGTGGCGCGATGCGAGGCGTCTTCGCAAGCGGAGTGTTAGATGCGTTTTTAGAGCAGAGTTATAAACCGTTTGATTTTGCAATCGGTGTATCTGCTGGTGCATCAAATTTGATTGGGTATTTGACCGACTACCCACATCGCAGTATTAACGTCATTACTAAGCTGGCCACAAGCAAACGCTTTTTTGACCCGACTCGCTTCGTTAAAGGTGGGGACCTCATCGATGTGAAGTGGTTGTTTGAAGAATCTAATCGCTTGTATCCCGTCGATGAAAATAAACTGTTTAATGGCGTTCCTTTTCTCGCAGCGACAACAAATGTAGATACAGGGCAGGCAGATTACTATCGCGTGACACGTGATAATTTTCACCATGCGATTGAAGCGACAACAGCATTACCGATTGCCTACAAGCATACCCCTTGTTTTTCTGGTGGTTGTTATACCGATGGTGGGGTCGCGGACTCTATCCCAGTGCGTGAAGCTTATCGTCGAGGGGCTCGCGACATAACCGTAGTACTCTCTCACCCGCTGAATTATGCCAAAAAGCCAGTTAAGACCACATGGCTGATGAAGAAACTTTTTGCGGAGCACCCCAAAATGGCGGATGCGATGTTAAGACGTGCAGATAACTATAATCAATCATTAGAGTTTATTCGTAACCCTCCACCAGGAACACATGTTAGGGTAATTGCCCCACCAGATAATTTTCATGTTCAGCGCTTATCAATGCGACAATCCGTTTTACTAGAAGGGTATGAAATGGGACTGATTGAGGGGCGAGCGCATCTCACTAGTTTATCTGGTGTTCATGGTTTAGACCGGGAAAATTGTCATTTTTGCGTTTGATTATAAAAGAGCCTCATAGTGAGGCTCTTTTGCGTAACGTTCAAAGGGGGATTTAGTTGACTTTATCCCAAGCCATCTCCCAGTGTGAACCTATTCCAGGCTCGTAATGGTTTGCGCTTTCTTTCCACTGCATACAGTAACCAGAGTATGGGAAAGGTTTACATTGATAAATGCCCCCGTCGCTGGCAAGCACTTTTGTGCCCGCCGTGTAGCTAGATAGTCCTTCAGGGAAGACAAAATCGTACTCACCAGATGGTGGCGGAGTAACTGACTCTTCTTTTAAGTGAAAGTCGAGTGTTTGCTGATCCACCAAGTTGCCATTTTTATCCTTAATACGTGTCACGAGCATATGGTGACCCGGCTCCGATTTACTTAAAGCGAGCGATATCGCCTCTACCGAGCCGTCTTTCATTTCGTTTGCCCAACTTGCAAGTGGTTCGCGATGGTGATTGTAAACGGTGAGTTCTGCATTTAAATCGCCTTCAGCAGTTAGTGTCAGATCCAACGTTGTCGGTGTTGACTCAATGATATATTCGTCTGCTAAGCCATCTACTGTGAGTGAGTATTCTGGAACAGGAGTTTCAATGTTATAGCCGATCTCTACTCGCTCAAGGCCGCTATTTGCTTGCAGATACACCGGATTAGTACCATAAACAGGAGTGAATTTATCCTCTGCATACTGCCCGGCTTGCAGTTTTGCTTGTTCTTGGTTTAGCTTAGTCGCGAGTGCGTAAGACCAGTTTTTCGCTTGGCCCATTGCTGCATCGGTAATTTCTAGTTCAGTTCTATACGCCACGTTTTCACCTGCTTGATCAAATACGCGTGTATAAACCGAATCCCCAATATTTAAATCCATTGTAGGAATAATTTGACCGCCTTGCTTCCAATCTGGAATAACGGGACTGTCACCATCAAATTTCACATCGATCACGTTATAAAATGAGGCTGCAGTGTCGCCAACATCCCATACTGCCAGGATGACATGGTATCCCTCGCGAGTAGGCACATTACATTGATGGCTTACCTGTTTCGGGGGTTGAACCATATTGCCGTCGACGACACAGAAAGGAGTTAGATCAAAAGAGTCTCGTGATAGTGAAGCGTTTGGGTTCCAATCAGGCTTGGTGATGTAATATTTCCAGTCGCGCGTCACGTGGTTAGCGGTAAATGTCCATTCAAAAGTTTGTGTACCTGCTTGAATAGGGCGTTTTACCCAGCGGTCGGCAGTTTGCTCATCAAGGGCAGCTGCTAAAGCGGTTTCGGCACTCGCTATTTTACCATCGCGAGGCCCTGTTTCGGGAAAGCCATCAGGGCCTTCAACGCTTTGCGGTTCATATTGAATCGCACCGCAGTTATTATTTTTTTCGTTAGTATCTGGCGTTGGATACTTACATAGTGCCGAGCGACTTGCAGCGACACCACCATTGGTTTCTGATACATAACCGTGAGCCGCAGCACCTGAGCTAATGCTTGCAAGTGCTAACGCGAGTACGGATTTGGTTGGAAATGATTTCATCACATGTCCTCTGTTATGGCTGACAAACTAATGTCACACCCCGGCGCATGCTGAGCATAAAGCAACTCTACAGAAATTGGACTTCTGTAACACTGCGTCATGGTAACCCCGCTATCATGAGCATTCTTTTAGATTTTTAAATGCTGACAGACCGGAAGCTTTGCGTCCCACCCTTTCGAATGGTTTGCCGAAATGTGATTGAGCAGCCAAAATTTAGCTTAAGAATTTACATGTGGAAAAGTAAACGTCACTGACATGGAATCCTGTTCTCAAATTGAAAGATAACGATATCTTAACCTCGTCAATATTGTGCAGTGTTGTCTTGCAAGGTATTGGTTTTAATTTTGTTTTTATCTTTTTTTATAGTCATCGTGAATGAGTGGGGGTTTGTTGGGGATAAGTGGAGAGGAATCGTGCTAAGGGTGGAAGAAGTTCTGTCTAAAGGGCGGAGTGTACCGCCCTTTGAATGGTGTTATTTCGGCATGATGACAGTATCAATCACGTGAATGACACCGTTTGTAGCTTTCACATCGGTTGCAATGACATTTGCATCGTTAACCATGACTTTATCGCCCATGGTTTTAATCATCACATCTTGCCCCTGAACCGTAGTCGCTTTGTCTAGCTTAACAACATCGGCAGCCATCACTTTCCCTGGGACGACGTGATAAGTCAAAACAGATACTAACTTGTCTTTGTTTTCCGGCATTAAGAGCATGTCGACTGTGCCGTCTGGCAGTTTTGCAAAAGCGTCATCCGTTGGTGCAAAAACAGTAAATGGGCCTTCCCCTTTGAGAGTGTCAACCAAGCCCGCTGCTTTTACCGCAGCAACAAGCGTATTGAAAGAGCCGTTTTCAGCGGCAACGTCGACAATATCGGCTTTCATCATGCCATGCTCATGAGCCTTGACGGGAAGCATAAAAGATAACGTCGCCATCAGTGTCGCCGCGATAACTAAGATACGTTTGAACATAATGTGTTCCTTACTAGTTGAGGGTACAACGGGTTCCCTGGAGTGTGTTTGCATTTGTACGCATTGTGATTGAGAGATGATCATCGCGTCCTACTTTCTTTTGAGGGTCTAACATGTCGCGCAAGAATTCGTCTGCCTTCTTGTTTCACATCGGCTCGTTTCCGCCACGTCCATAAGCGCTCTCTTGCTGCCTTAGCTGCGTTGTCTGGTGCGATAATAGGTGCAAGGTAACGGCTATCTGGCTGCAATTGATACATGACAGCTTCCATTTGGGTCATTGTCCAGGGCTCGAATAAAAGAGGGGGAGGAACCATTTGTAACTCAGGTACCCACTTGTAGATGAACGTACCGTTAGGATCATGTTCTTGGGCTTGCTTGATCGGATTATAAATACGGATTGTGTTAGTCCCGGTTACTCCTGCTTGCATTTGGAATTGTGGGTAATGAATTCCGGGCTCAAAGTCGAGAAACAGTTGCGCTAAATGCGTTACACCTACTCGCCAATTCATGTTCATGTGGTGAGTAAGAAAGCTAACCAGCATGGCACGCATGCGAAAGTTAATGTAACCAGTGTGGTGCAAACAGCGCATGCAGGCATCAATCAAAGGTACGCCAGTATGCCCGGATTTCCATGCTGCTAACCTTTCTTCATCGAAAGTACTACTTTGTTTAATCAATGGTTCGTAAGCCCGATTAACGCAGTAAAACTCCATGTCGTATTCCGATTCGAATTTTTGGATGAAGTGACAGTGCCAATGAAGCCGTGAAGACAATGCAATTAAGCTGCGACGAAACCCAGCGACTTGCCAGTGTTTCAAAAGGTATTGATAAACTTCACGCAAGGATATGTTACCCCAAGCGAGATATGGAGAAAGTCGAGTACAGGCTGTGCGTGAGGCTGTGGGACTAGAAATGCTTCGATAGTAATCACGACCTCGACGATGGAAAAAGTCCTCTAGTGTTTTCCAAGCGAGCCGGCTTCCTCCCGTTTGCATTCCTTTGCATTTTGATAGCCAGGATGATGGTGGCGAAAACGAACAGCCGAGAGCTTCTGCATCCAATGAATGCAATAAGTCGGTTTGGAGCTCAATAGGGCTTATTGAGGCTCTCATGACAGAGTCCCAATGTTTGTCCCAACCTTGCCGGTTTATTGCACCTCTGATTACAGCACCGTGTTCGAATTCAAACCAGTCGATGTTCTGCTCATACAGCCAAGCGGCAACTTGTCGGTCTCGTTCAAAGGTGCAGTTGAGTCCTATTTCTTGGTGAGAAAAAACAGCGTTGATTTGATATTGCGCTTGAATTGATTGGAAACATGCTAAGGCATCGTCAAACAGCACCGTGATTCGATGCCCATACGCTTTGAGCGTTTCATCCATGTCTTGCAGTGATTGCCAAACAAATCGCCAGTGGCGCTCAGAATAGTGTGGGTTGTTCAATAGCAATGGTTCAACAATATACAAAAGCACAGTTGGGTGCTTTGTTGATAATGCTTGAGTTAGTGGTTGATGGTCAGTCAGCCTTAAATCTCGCTTTAACCACACGACATTGATTGTTTGCATCGGAATCCTCTTTGTTTCCGATGTTGTACGCAAGTAAACCGAAGAAATCTCATCTAATGATCGGTTTTATTCTACAAAACGTAGAGGTAACTTTCAGGGAGGTGACACATGGCAATACCATTGAGTAAGTTACAAAAATACTTCTATGTAGACAAATTGGTCATTCATTCGCTTGATCTCGCATTGTACCAGGCATCTGTCGTGATTGATGGAGAAGCGCAATTTATCACTGATGACAACGGTATCTTTTTGAGGGCTCATTCCCTGATCGAGATGCAAAAGAAGTGCAGGAATATCAAAGCAAATAAGCAGGTTTTAGTACATCAAAGTGCTTATGATGAAATGGTGGGGCTACCCGAAGGCAAAAGAGACAATCAACTAGAGGTATTGGTGAGGGATACAAAATTGTATTGAAAGAGTATTGGTGCGTAGTAAAAGCGAGCCACCTTACGGCAGCTCGCTAAATATAAGGAGAGTTGGGCTTAGTCTTGTTTACGCTGCGCTTCTTTTTGCGCGTACTTAGCGGCACGTCGGGCTTCTCTTTGCTTGGCACTTTCACCACCAACATGCTGCTCGCCTCGCTGCTCTGCAAGAACAACTTGTTTTTCACGCTCGCGGAATCGAGCAATTTGTTCTTCTGAGTGTGTGCCGTGACATTTTGGACAGCTCACGCCTTGCTCGAACAATTCTGACTGTTTGTCTTCTTCAGTGATCGGTAGACGACAAGCGTTACATAAATCGTAATCTGCTTTTTCTAGCTGGTGGTTTACGGCAACACGACCGTCAAATACGTAACAATCGCCTTCCCACATGCTCTCTTCTTGAGGAACTTCTTCAAGATATTTAAGAATGCCGCCTTCTAGGTGGTAGACCTCATCAAAGCCCTGTTCTTTCATGTAAGCCGTTGATTTTTCGCAGCGGATACCACCGGTACAGAACATCGCAACTTTCTTGTGTTTTGCCGGGTCCATGTTTTCTTTTACATAGTCTGGGAATTCACGAAAGGTTTCAGTATTTGGGTTTACAGCGCCTTTGAATGTCCCGATCTCGATTTCGTAATCATTACGTGTATCGACAACAAACACTTCAGGATCAGCAATAAGATCGTTCCACTCTTGAGGTTTCACGTAAGTACCCACTACGTGGCGAGGGTCTATACCTTCAACACCTAATGTTACGATCTCTTTTTTCAATTTCACTTTGGTGCGATTGAATGGCTGGGTCTCAGAATACGACTCTTTGTATACGGTGCCAGTCAAACGAGGTTCGTTGTTTAGCCACTCCAGTAGCGTATCAATACCTGCACGATCAGATGCAACAGTACCGTTGATACCTTCACTTGCCAGTAGTAATGTTCCGCGAATATGGTGTTTTTCCATCAACGCAAGTAATGGCTCGCGTAGCTCTCGATAGTTATTCAGCTCAACAAACTTGTACAGCGCACAAACTACATACTGACTCATGAGGTTTCCTTTAAAAATACAGGTGGTCAACGACCTTAAAATTTTAGCGGCACGAAGTATACCTGACTAAACTAGTCGGAAATACGGACAAATTATACGGATATTATGAGTAGGCGGGGCCTGGCGGTCTTTGATAGGGGGAGCATGTCCGCAGGTGAAGCCGATATGTGTTCAAATTATAAGCATTAATTATAGTGAGTTAGGTAGGTTGGAGCCGATACTTTTGGCTTAAATTTATGCTGTTATTCTGTTTTAGGCCCTTCAAAAAAGTTAGGCGCAAGAAGCACCAAATAATCACCGGAGTCATTGACAAGGAAAGGACATGTCGCAGTTTTATACATGAGGTGGTGAGGGATAAAGGTTTAGGGACAAAGAGTGAATGACTGATCGCCATTGTTCATAAACCGCTATAAAACGCCTTTTCACCACATACTGAAAAGGCGTTTTTCTAACGTCTGCCGTGCTTATTTCAACGTAGCTGCGGTCTGTTTGCCCATGGCGATGAGCCTGTCGAGAATACGTTCACCGTCGGCACGTAAGCCGTTGTGCTCGTACTCATTGGTGATCCACGCTTTTGAGTTTGGTATTAACGCGAGCGTCTCTCGGCTGATATCCATTTCAACAAACATATCATCGGCGTAAACGGCGCAACTGACAGGCACTTTGTTCTGAGCCAGTTGTGTTTGATCGTACAGCGCAGTCCAATCTTTTTTCGCTGCCAATATTTCTGCGGCGTCTTTTAGTGGTTTGAGGTTAACGTATTGGTCGAACATCCATGGGAAGACCATTTCCCCCGTAAAGTAAAATGGCTTGCCAGATTCATAATTAAACTCTGATCGGGTTTGGCGAACGCGGTGCGCACTCCAATTCGACGCGAAGCTTTGGCAGTAAATCGATTCATGCAAAATGGCGTAGATCGGGTTGGTTTGGAAGTTTTGCTGCGCCAACATATCGTTTAAGAACTCATAACGAAGTTGTGGTTTGCCGTTCACTTCAATCAACGCGCTTTCTAGCCAATAGTAAGTTGGTAAGAAAGTATCACTCACACCAAAGTTGATGCCGATTTGTTGAAATTGCTCCACTGTGAAGCGTTGACCATTTGGTAGGTACTCTTCATTTTCCAGCAAGTGATTCGCAATGTTTTGGCAAAGTTGTTGCGCATTGGGAAATTGTTGGAAGAACGCTTGGTTTTTCTCCATGGTGCGTTTGAAAGTGGCTTCATACACATCGTCGGCATGACGTGAGACTGATGGCACGCCACCTGTGATGTAGCTTTGTAGCAAGCTGTCTGGGAACAAAGACAAATAGGTGAGGGAGCAAAACCCACCAAAGCTTTGACCTAAGATCGCCCATTTTTCGACGCCAAATTGCTCACGAATGTATTCCGCGTCGCGCACGATGTTATCCGCTCGGAAGTGGCTCAAGTAGTCTGCTTGTTGCTCTGGCGTGAGGTGAGCAAGCGTCTGGTGATTAATTACGCTGCTGTTGCCCGTACCGCGCTGGTCGAGAAGCAAAACTCGGTACTCTTGCAGCGCGCGTTTTACCCAGCCGTTATTGCCGTTTTGACGCGGAGAGGGAAAGCCAGGTCCGCCCTGAAAGTAAACCAACCAAGGTTTGGTCGATTCTTCCTCGCCAACTAGGCAAACCGCACGGGCGAAGACTTCAATGGTGCCTTTGCTCGCGTTTTGGTAATCCAGAGGAACGGTAAAACTGTGGGGAGTGTAATGCAATCCTGCGTCGATAAATGATTGAGCGTTCATTGTTATCTTTATTTCCTTATTGAGGGGTAGCGCTACTTTACTGCGAATGGCGCGAAGAACCAACGCTATTTCCCAATTGCCTCTTCAGTTCTATACCTTGGTCAAATCAATGTAAGTTCAAGAAAATGAAACGATTAGCGACTGGTGCAACTGGTTGAGTGAGCTATGCTCAATAGAGTTGCGACAAAGTAAGAGCATGGAGGAAGTCGGATGAAAGTGTCACTGGCTCGATGGACAATTGTGACTTGTTTAATAAGCGTACCTACTTTTGCCGTTGTTACGCCCAACCCACCTCAGTTACAGGCAAAAGGCTACGTATTAATGGACTTTCAATCCGGTGCCATTATTGCCGAGTATAACGGGCGAGCAGGCCTTGCTCCGGCGAGTTTAACCAAGTTGATGACCGCTTATGTAGTTGGACAAGAAATCAAAGCGGGGCGTTTGAAATGGGATGATGTTGTCACCGTGAGCGAAAACGCGTGGTCGGCCAAGTTTCCCGGTTCTTCTAAAATGTTCATCAAACCGAAAGATGAAATTAGTGTTGCGAACTTAATGCGCGGCGTGATCATCCAATCAGGAAATGACGCGTGCGTTGCACTGGCTGAGCATGTTGCAGGCAGTGAACGCGGCTTTGTTGCCTTGATGAATGGTTGGGCGGAGAAATTAGGACTGCAAGACACCTATTTTGTGAACTCCCATGGTCTTGATAGTGATGGCATCCAAACCTCACCAACCGATATGGCAAGACTCATGCAGTCGATCATCAGCGATGTTCCCGATGTGTATGCGCTATACAGCGAGAAAGTCTTCAAGTGGAACGACATTACGCAGTACAACCGCAATAAGTTGTTGTGGGACAATTCCATTGATGTCGACGGGGGCAAAACCGGCTACACCAGCAATGCCGGATACAGCTTGGTGAGCTCGGCCAAAGAAGGAAGAATGCGCCTTATCTCGGTGGTGATGGGCACGCCAAGTAAACAGGCTCGGATCAGCCAATCGAAGAATCTACTCAGCTATGGTTTTCGTTTTTATGACACCAAGCAAGTTGCTAAGCAAGGCCAAGTTGAGTCTAAAGTTCGCGTTTGGAAGGGAAATACCAATCAAGTTGAGGCGATCTTTGCTAAAGATGCCTATCTCACTCTGCCTCGTTCAATGACGGCTGGGCTTGATAAGAGTGTGGTGTTAAATGAACCGTTGATTGCGCCGATCGCGCAAGGAGATGAGATTGGTAAGGTCGTTTGGAAAAGCGATGACAGTACCGTGGCGAGTTATCCCTTGGTCAGCAGCCAAGCGGTAGAAGAGGGCTCGTGGTTCGCTCAGCTTTGGGACAGTCTGGTGCTGTGGGTGAAATCGTTCTTTAACTAGAATAAAAACGAGCAGAAGTGTCTTTCTGCATTTTTTTGTTGATGGCCGCCCTGCTATAACGCTGGGCGGTGTCTTATTTAACGGTTTATTCCGACAAGGTGATGATTGGTAAATCGTCCCAAATCTTACTTTCATCCGATGCGCCACCGGAGAAGTTCCAAGGGCCTTTGTCTTGCTCTAGCGGACGGTAAGTTGCCGAAAGGCCGTCTAAGTCCCAAGTCGTGACATAGAAGCGGATACCATCGAGCGAATCTGGGCGGCCTAGTGCATCGCTAGCAAAGTCCATTGAAATGGTGTTGTTGGCTTTGTCTACTGTCACTGTTGGTGCTGGCGTTACGGCTTCTCCCCATGTCGTCGCATTTGCTCCTTTGGTGTTGTAAATCGAGCTTTGCCAGCCAAAAACAACCGCATTGCGACTCCAGGTTCCGCTTGGCATAGAAGCGTTGATCTTCGGTAGCTCAGACAAGTTGGTTGCCGTTTCTTCCGGTAAATCCATAAAGATGGTGAAACCCACGTGGTCGAAGCCGTTTGGTGGTAACCAAGTGTCGGTGATTTTGTCCATAGTGAAGGTCAAACGTACGTTACTGCCAACGGTAAATACCTCAGCTTTGTTGATTGCGAGTTGGCTGTTATCTTTATCGAACGTTGGATCCGTTGGTAGCGAGTAGTTACCGTTAGGACCGCCCATGCCATCTTGCGCATCGCCTGCGTCATCAATAGTGTCGTCTGGCGTGTTTGACCAGCTTAAGTCCGACACAAAGTTTACATCTTCAATGCCCGCTTTTTTCTCAGTGGAGTAAATCGCGAAGCGGTGCTGTTGCTCGCCAATTGCAAAGTGACGGGTAGATAAAGTCACGCTAAATTGACCGTCAGCACTTACGGTAATGGCTTGTGCGGTTTCTAGATTACCGTCCACGACAAGGTTCAATTTCTCGTTTGCGTTAGCAGTACCAGTAATCACGATGTCATCAGTGATGGTTTGTCCTTCCCAATCCTGTGCCAGTTGGATGTTGAGATCTGGGGTCTCTACCGATTGGATGTCGTTAGTTTTCGAGTAAATCACGGCAGATTTGGCTGGTAGCTCAAGGGTTACGTGACCGTTTTCATCGGCGATTAACTGTTCTGGAGCTTCTGCCCAGTTCGACATGATTTGTTGTTGGAAAACGGTGCCGCCCGCTTGCTCTACATCGAGTTGGTTCATCAACATTGGGGAGTTAGATGTGTTCATTACCACTAAGACTTCGTCGTTATCCAAAGTGCGGGTAAAGGCGAACACACCTGCACCAGCTTTATCGCTGCCAATGACTTTCATTTCGCCGCGTGTCATAACTTTGTTTTCGGTACGTAACTTAGCAAGCTCTTGGATGAACAAGTACATCTCGCTGTTTTGGTCGAATGAATCTACGTAGTCGCCGTCTTCACGGTAACCGCCAGCAAACATCGCATCGCGCGCTGCTGGCATCGCTTGCTCTGTACCTTGGTAAATCACAGGAATGCCCGGTACGCTCATCATGGTGATCAGTGCTTGTTTCATGTCATTCACGCTACCTTGCGACAGAAAACGTGGCATGTCGTGATTATCAATGAAGTTCGGCATGATGTATGGATTCGGGAACATCTCCATCATCTTCTCAAGACGGAAACGTAAATAGTCGGTCGGTTGCCCTGATGCAAATACGCGCGTCATGGTTGCTTGCAATGGGAAGTTCAGTACCGAGGTTAGCTGTTTCGGCGAGCCACTTTCACCGATGTAAGTCAGCATCTTCTCTTCGCCTTCGGTGTGGTAAGGCGTAGATGTTTCGAAGACTTCACCAAAGGTGAGGAAGTTATCGCGACCAGTATCAACCGCTTGAGTCATCACACCATCGTCGGCGTGCAGGAAGTCGTTCCAGAAATCGTGCTCTACAAACTTCACGGTATCGATACGGAAACCGTCAACGCCAACTTCTCGGATCCATTTTCGGTAGCTCTCTTTTAGATAAGCGCGTACTTCAGGATCGGACGTATTTAGGTCATCCAGATCCGACAGTTGCCAGGTTTTTTCTTGTACCGGATCGTTGTGGTCGGTGATGGTTGGCGTCCAGTGGTAGCTGCCTGTGCCGTCTGTTTTACACTCGTTCATGTTGAGTGGGTACGGCAGTTCTTGCCCGGCGGGTAGCGCATTTTTAATCAAACGGAAGCCTTGGCAAGGTAGGCTTGGATCATAACTGTAAGGATCATTGTAGGTGAAGAAGTTGCCTACATGGTTGGTCACGATGTCCTGAATTAAGAACATGTTACGCGCATGCACTTCGCGTGCTAACGCTTGGTAGCTTTCCATGTCACCAAAGTGCTCATCCACTTTTTGGAAGTCACGCGCCCAGTAACCGTGGTAGCCACCATAGTTTTGTTCTGCATCCCACCATTGGTTTGCCACTGGCGGAGTAATCCAGATCGATGTGGCACCGAGAGTTTCGATGTAGCTTAACTTATCACTCACGCCAACGAGGTCGCCGCCGCTGAACTTTTTATCCGAAGTCGGATCGAATTCGTTTTGCCCTTGATCATTAAGAGCGCTGTCGCCGTCGTTAAAACGGTCGATCATCAGGAAGTAAATGATTTGATCTTGCCAATCAGGAGATGCCACGTGGCTGCCTGTATCGACTGGTGCGGTTTCGTCGCTTCCACAGCCAGAAAGAGCTAAGGCGATCGCTAAAGGGAGTATTTTTATTTTATTCATTGGGTTAGGTAAGGTTTCAAACACGGTTTTTGTCTCCGTTATGCAGCAATGCGGAAACGATAAATCAAAGGTTTGAAATTGAGAGTGTCATTTCACGCCAAAAAAGACGTGAAATGATGTCACGAAGAGACGATTTTGATCTGACCGACAGTTTTAATTGAGCGGTTGCACAATAGGATATTGTATCGGGTAATGATCTTTCGCGAGCTCGTTGTCGGATTCATCATAAAGGCGGAAACGGCACTGCTTTGCAGTTTGAGTGAGCGATAATTGCAGCACCCAACAAGCATAATGTAGCGAGTGTTGGGTCAAGCGCATTGCGTGAGGTGTGGGGTCATCATCGACGTAACAGTCAATCCTCGAAACGTTTTCAAGTCGGCATGCCAGTTCGATAAAGAGTGTGTATTGCGCCTCAATATTAATAAGCTGCCGAGTCGGGACAATGTATTCCGTTGCGCCAATTAAAAGCCCCTTAGAAACCACATAATCACGCTGGTGGTTATTCTCAATGTAACGTTCCCCATCGACTTCATAACACAGGCGAAAGGTAAGGGGATGCGCTACCGGAAGTTCGGTCGTTGCCCAGAGTTCGGTGCCATGACTTAAAAAACGCTCGAAGAAGGCGGGGTAGCGCCGCCATGCGCCATCACGGTCACGGCATTCTACCGAGACCACTTTTTCAAACGCAATATTGTCCACTTCCATCCAGATTTTGCCAACAGGTTGGTCGATGTGGTTATCGTCGAAGGTATTGGCTTTGGCGTAGTATAAGCGGATCGGTTGTTGATTTAGTTGAGTTCGGTTATCCAAACATTGTTGGCGATATTGCATGGGTGAAAACGGATACCAACGACGAAAAGTGCGGTGAAAGTTCGAAGGTTCTTCATAACCAAGTTGATAGGCGATTTGCTGCGTTGTGAGTTGGGTGTCGGCAAGCAAAGTGAGTGCTTGCTTTCTTTTAGCGAAATCAACGCATTGAGAGTAGCTCATTTGCTTCTCTTGCAGTCGACGTTGCAAGGTGCGTTTGGAGACGCCCAGTTGCCTTGCCGCTTGCTCTAACTTGAGTGCGTAATTGCTGTTTTTGATGAACAAGGCGTTCAAAACACTCAGTAATTCTGGTTGCTCAATTGGCTGGTGAGAAAGCAGCAAATAAACATGTTTCACCAAGTCAAACACGCTTGAACTCGTTTTAGAATCTCGCGTTTCCTCTAGAAAAATATTGGCCGCGAGTGGATTGTTGGCGTGAACTTGTACCTGTATTGATTCGCTTAACTCAAGCATTTCCAACTGCATTTTGAGCAAGCCAAGCACCGACTCCGCCCAATTTGGCATATCGCCCGTTCTACATTCGACTTGCAGATGGATTTGGGCATCACCATGTTGCAATGTGACGTACAAACGGCGGTCGAATAATGAGACACTTTTACTCCACCAAAGCAGCCCTTCTTGGAGGTTAGGCGCTTCTTTCAACATCATGCATTGCAAGGCCACCAACTTCTCAATGTGCCAATATTCGCCGGCAATTCGAAGGTGATTGTGACCGAGCTTTTTGCACAGAAAGGATGTAATAACGTTATCTTGAGGCAGCATGAGTTGAGTTTGGTTGCGAGCAAACATGCATTATTGCCGAAAAGATGAAGAAGTTCAGTGAGAACGCTCAAAGCCTTTCTTATCGTTTTATTTTCAAATTTATTTTGAAAATGTTTTTAATCGAAATCGGTTTTTCCCTTTATCTCATGAGGTTATGCTGTTACTCAGCTTAAACTCATTAATTGGAGAGCCTCATGGATATCGTACAAGCTGCAAAATCTCGTTACTCAACGAAAGTGTTTGACCCAACGCGCAAGCTATCTCAAGAAAAAATCGATGCAGTTAAAGAGCTGATTCGTTTTAGTCCATCGAGTGTGAACTCTCAACCTTGGCATTTCATTCTGGCAAGCACAGAAGAAGGCAAACAGCGCATCGCTAAAGCGGCGCAAGAGAACTACGCATTTAACGCAGCGAAGATTCTCAACGCTTCTCACGTATTGGTGTTTTGTGCGAAAACAGGCATTGATAACGACTACATTGAAGCGCTAATGGTGCAAGAAGAAAAAGATGGTCGATTCCCAACTGAAGAAGCGAAAGCGGCTGTACGCGGTGGTCGTAGCTACTTTGTGAACATGCACCGTTTTGATCTGAAAGATGCAAACCATTGGATGGAGAAACAAGTTTACCTCAACGTGGGTACGTTGCTGTTGGGTGCTTCGACGTTAGAAATCGATGCAGTGCCAATTGAAGGGTTTGATCCCAAAGTGCTGGATGAAGAATTTGGCTTGCGTGAAAAAGGTTACACCAGCGTTGTAATCGTGCCGCTTGGCTACCACGCGGAAGATGACTTCAACGCGAAAACGCCAAAGTCTCGCTGGGACGCAGAAACCGTATTCACCGAGATCTAATTCGAGCTTACTTGCAGGTGACGTAGAACCTTGTAATCAATATATAAATCGGAAAAGAGTGATAAAACGATGATCCACTTAGTCGCAGAAGTGAAAGCCTATCCAGACAGTAAGGATCAGGTGGTGAATTTGCTTGCTGGTTTACTAGAGCCAACTCGCAAAGAAGAAGGCTGTTGCCAATACGAGTTGTATCTCGACGAAAAAGTTGATGGCCTATTTATGTTCCAAGAAATCTGGGCATCGCAAGAGGCCTTGGATAAGCATTTGCAAAGCCCGCATATGGCGACGTTTCTTGAAACATTGGAAGAGAACGATTGGGTTGAATATACCCAGATTCGTCCTCTTCGATTTATCGCCTAATGACAGAAGGTTGCCAGCACGTTGGCGCGTTGCTGGCAGCATTTTTGTTGGATAAAGTCGCGGAAAGTCCGAATCGTTGGCGTCAATAATCGACGATCGGCACATACCATGTAGAGCGGCACTGGGCCGCAATCCCACTCTGGTAACACTCGCACCAATCTTCCCTCGATTAAGTCTCGGCTGATGTCCATCAATGATTTATTCGCAATGCCTTTGCCTTTGATCGCTAACCGGTGTGGCAAGTCACTATCGTTGCTCAACAAGTTACCGCTGACCACGATTTGTTCTTTCTCGCTGCCACGCGTGAGCGTCCATTTGTTGTAGACCGAATCCGCGACCATGTAGCACAAGCAATTGTGTTGCGTTAAATCGGCAGGAGAGGTGAGTTCTGGATGTGTGGCTACGTACTCTGGCGATGCACATAAGATCCGCTCGTTTGCCCCACACAATGCCAACACGACCAGATTGGAGTCGGCCGGCTCGCCGTAGCGAATCGCAATATCGACAGGCTTGGTGTACATATCCGTCAAGCTATCGGACAGCTCTAGTTTTATGGAAACATTTGGGTAGAGATCGATGAACTCATCCACCCAATCGAGCAACATATTGCGACCAAAATCGGAGGGCGCAGTAATGTGCAGTTGACCAGATAACTCGCCACGCGCACTTGAGATCTGATCCAACCCCTCTTGCAATGTAGCCAATGCTTGCGTGGTTTTGTCTAAAAACAGTTCGCCCTCTGAGGTTAAACGCAGGCTTCGGGTGGAACGCACAAACAGTGGGAAACCGATTTGCCCTTCAAGACGCTTAATCGACGCACTAATGGCGGCAGGTGTCATGTCCATGCTGTTAGCGGCTTTTGAAAAGCTGCCTTGGCGCGCGGTTTCGACAAAAATATTGAGGTCGTTGAGGGCTTTCATCGTGAAAAGGATGTTTGTGAAGTTTGAGCTACTATAGGGGAGATGAGCAAAGTAATTCAAGCTAAACGCCTTTGAAGGTGAAAACATTAGGTTAAGTGGTCACTTTGAGTTAGATTAGCCCGCCACTTACATTGTTACTGGATCAACAACATGAGCAACGAACAGCCGAATAACCCTCTGCATGGGTTGAGTTTAGAAAAAATCGTCACCCGACTAGTTGAACACTTTGGTTGGAATGGCCTGTATGAGCGCATTCGAGTGAACTGTTTTAAGAAAGATCCGTCGATCAAATCTTCTCTGAAGTTTTTGCGTAAAACGCAATGGGCAAGAGACAAAGTCGAAGCGCTGTACATCGAGACATTCTGCTAACCGCTCTATAGTCTGCAGCAAGCGGCAAGTAGATTCTTAGTCTCGCTTTGGCTCGCTAGAATGACGTAGCTTTTCTTATCGCGTAGGCTGGAAGAGTCGCTCTGCTGATACGTCTAAAGCGAGATTCCGAGTGACTCACTTAGGTTCTTCTGGAATCGCTTTTTTAGATGGTTTTGTAGAGGTCAGAGCCAAACTCGAACCGTCATTCTGAACAGCGAGGAACGAGCGTGATTCAGAATCTACCCTCAGATTGTATTGAGTTTATTCATGGTTCTATGGTCTGCAGCAAGCGGCAAGTAGATTCTTAGTCTCGCTAGAATGACGCAGCTTTTCTTATCGCGTAGGCTGGAAGAGTCGCTCTGCTGATACGTCTAAAGCGAGATTCCGAGTGACTCACTTAGG
>NZ_JAWOVM010000031.1:0-21870 GCF_033339895.1 Vibrio sp. 1751 | reverse complement strand
TCGAACCGTCATTCTGAACAGCGAGGAACGAGCGTGATTCAGAATCTACCCTCAGATTGTATTGAGTTTATTCATGGCACTATGGTCTGCAGCAAGCGGTAAGTAGATTTTTAGTCTCGCTATGGCTCGCTAGAATGACGCAGCTTTTCTTATCGCGTAGGCTGGAAGAGTCGCGCTGCTGTTACGTTTAGCGAGGTTTCGAATGATTCACTTAGGCTCATTAGAATGACGCTAGTTTTCTTATTGCGTAAGTTGGAATGGTACCTCAGCATCATTCCCGATAGCGATGAAGAAGCGCTGTCGGGAACCTCGCCTTTAATCTCTCGTTTATTGCTACTCCAAATGATGCGTACTACCCACGGTTCCTTCCAAGTCTAAAATCGACTGGCGAACGTGATCTGGAATCGCAGCTTTAACGTTGTTCTTAAAATCAAACATCACACCAGTGGCGGTCGCGATGGTCGCAATTTTACCCCACTTCTTACTCAGCACTTGGTACTCCATCGTGATGCGATCTTCTTGCATGTCGATTACGCGAGAACCGACTAATAGCGTGTCTGGGTAAGTAACAGGCAATTTGTAGCGGCATTGAGTCTCGCTCAGTACTGGTCCAATTTGCGAGGTCTGCAGGTCGACCAGCAGGTTAATTTTGTTGAAGTAATCTAAACGTGCGGTCTCGAAGTAGCGAAAATAGACCACGTTATTAACGTGTTGCAGAGCATCCATTTCACCCCATGCGACTTTTATCTCTGTGATAACGGGAAAGTCCTTTAACAGTGTGTCCATTTTTATTGCTCCTTTTTCATCTGCTTTGCCACAAATTGCGACGCGACTTATCACTTTGAGCATTTATTCTAGATGTAATCATTTAATATGTAATAAAATTGTTTTTAAAATGTGAAATGAAATAGTGGTTTGATTATGTAAACTAGAAACTTTACATAATCGAGTTGAAGGCGTAAGTTTAACTAAGAGTAACCAGATAGGAGGTGTCTCATGATTGAACTCAAAGGTTTCAACCTCGCAAGAGTTGAGAAACGCATTGATTGGACAGGTGAGCTGTTCAGTTTGAGAATATCTGGCGCGCCTCTTTCATTTAAAGCTGGCCAATTCACCAAGCTTGCTTTGCTTGATGATGAAGGTAAGCCGATCAGCCGTGCTTACTCTGTGGTTAATGCGCCAAGCGAGCAATTCGATTGGTTGGAATTTCTAATAGTAGCCGACCCTCAAGGACAACTTTCTCCACGGCTCCAAAAGCTTAAATCTGGTGATAGCATTTATGTCGGTGCCACCGCACATGGCGATTTAATCCATGATTCTATTCCTAAACAGGCTCATGACCTGTGGCTGCTATCTACAGGTACGGGGATTGGACCGTTTTTATCGCTGCTGGATGATATAAACTTACCGCCTCACAATGAGCGCATTGTGCTGGTTCATGCCGTTCGTTTCGAAAAAGATCTGGTTTATAAATACCTAATTGAACAGCTTCAGCAACGATATGAAGGCAGATTAAAGTATATACCGATAGTCAGCAGGGAAGTGGTTGATGGTAAATTACAAGGCCGAATTCCTGAACTCATCGAATCGGGTTTACTGTCCAACGCCGCTGATGCGCCATTCTCAGCTCAGCGTAGCTTTGTCATGATGTGTGGGAATCCACAAATGATCAAAGATACCGTGCCCGTCTTACAAGAGCTAGGCTTGGAAAAGTATCGCCATCAAACCGGGGGAAATATCATTTACGAACGTTACTGGTAGCGTTTTGTTAAATTGATACGGTTATGCTCAAGATGTAATGATTACTTTTGAGATACGACCGCGATTTAGTATGTTCTTAGTTGAATATTATGTTGGCAATACCTAAACTGCGCTCACCATTGCGCGTCTGTACACTCAGTCATTCTCGCTTAACCAATTACATTGAGGTGACTGAAGTCCATGTATGCTTTTATCGCGAGCAAGCAACAGAGAATCATTGCTGGTTTTATCGACCTGCTCTTTACGATGGTGGTCGTGTTAATCATCGCATTGAGTATTAACTCTTTTCTTAACGACTTTCAGCTCTCTTTAGCAGATAACCTCACGCTTGTTCGTGAAACTCAGGCGTTTTACTTGCTTTCTTTACCAACGGTTTTAATGATCAACTGGAATGCATTGAGTCATGGGCAAACCATTGGTATGCGCATGATTGGTATTAAAGTTGTAATGAAAAATGATAGTAAGGCAACGAAAGTTACAGCAGGGTTAAGGCTTGTTATTAGCTACTTGCTGGAGATGCTCATTCCGGGGATCCCGTTGGTAAATTTGGCATTGTTGTTCTTTCATCCGGAGCGACGATTGTTGCATGACTTGATCGCCAATACTAAAGTTGTCCAAGCTTCCTAATTTTTGATCAAAAAAGCCACGTGAAGTGGCTTTTTTAATATCGATAAAGTTAACCAGATTTACTGTTGATTAACATATTTCTTAAAGCGAGCTTTGGTTTCTGCGTCTGCTTTTTGGTACCAGAAGTGCAGCATCTCTTCAGCTGTCGAATCCGCTTTAACCGCAGTTGCTCTCACTTGCTTCATATCCGCAGGAACCTTTGCAGGAAGCGTGACTGGCTGCATGGTTGCTGCGCCAGCAAAAGCCACGGCTGCTGCACCGCCAGCTTGGTTATAATCTTCGATTTCACGCACGTAATCACGACCGATTTGCATACCCGGTTTGAGCAACTTGTCCTGGTCAACCGCGATTGCGTTGCCAGAATCATCAACCAGTTTCCAATCTAAGTCTTTGATCTTCTCTTCCGCATCACGTAGGTTGCGGTATTCTGGCATTTGTAGAGTGAGTTCGGCATTGGTCGCGTCAAATCGTGTAACGATAACATCGCTTTCAACACTTAAACGGTCATTACCTTGGTTGAAGTAAGGGGCGAAACGAAATACGACTTGGTTAAGGCCATCAGGTAACGTCAGTGTTCTTTCAGAGGCGAAAAAACCACCCGAAAGATCTGCTTTTTCACCGTTAGCCGCTAATACTGAAACGTTGTCAGGAACACTCACGGTTACATCTGCGAATGCCATGCCACTCATTGCGAGAGCAAGCGCACAAGTTAAAGGCTTGATCAATTTCATTGTTTTTATCCTAAGCAAATTAGTGGTCATCGAGAGTGCATCGTTCATTGCCCGATTGCAACTCCCAAGTGTAATAAGTATGAAAATTTAACAAGAACGTCATTTTTATCGCATTTATTACGACGAAACTGTGATCCAAATAGAATCAAACCGCTGAAATGCAGCGGTTTGATATCATAAGTTATAGATTAAATTTCTTTCTAACTTATTGATTTATTAAATACCAGCACCGTGTCCAGGTTCTGATTGGTCATCAGAAGCGTCTTGTTGTTCTGCCATTTCTTCTTGCTGTTGTGCTTTCTCAATGCTCAACCACCAAACAAATAACTCATACCAAATTGCTAGGATAACGGCACCTAAGAACAGACCAACGATGCCGTAGAAAAGCATACCACCGATGGCACCGAGCAGAATCACAGGCATTGGCACGTCGACGCCACGTCCCATTAACATTGGTTTGAACAGGTTTTCAGAAAGAGCCGCAACTACGACCCAAACAGTAAACATGGTTGCTGTTGAGGTGTCTTGGGTCATGTACATGAAGCCAATCACAGGTAGCACTGCGAGCAACGCCGGGAGCTGAGCGATACATAAAATCATTAGAAGCAGTGTGAGTAAACCTGCTGCGGGAACGCCAAATACGAAGAAACCAGCACCGATCAACAGTGCTTGAATCGCCGCTACACCGACTACGCCAAGCAGTACGCTTTTAATTGTCGCAGCGATAAGCGTGGTCCAGCTTTTTGCGTTTTCACCAGCGGTTCGAATCGCGATGGTTCTTAAGCCTGATGCTGCAGATTCAGAGTACGTCATGAAACCTGCTGCAATCGCAAGTGACAAGATTGAAAGCAGTAAACTTCCCAATACGCCCCCCAGTGTACCCAGTAAAGATGTGAGTCCTGCCTTTATTTGTGGCATAAAGGTTTGAATAGCTTGCTCAAGATTAGTAGCGAATAGGGTCCACACTTCGTAGAGCTTATCACCCACGATAGGCCAATCCGCTACGGAAGGTTTTGGCCCTGGTATTTTCACTTGTCCATTTTGTAGTACTTCAAGCGCGTGCGTTGCACCATCCACAATGGAGCCTGATACCATAACAAGTGGCGTGACAAGGAGGGCAATACCAAGTAAAGCAATGGTTGTGGCTGCCAAGCCTCTACGACCACCATATACACGCTGCAATTTTTGGGTAAGCGGCATTAAAGCGACGGCTATAATAGCGCCCCAAATAACCGGAAGGATGAAGGGTTTGATGATGTCGTACGTAAACATCAGCAAGACAAAGATCAAGCCAATGCGTATTGCCGATTCCACCATATTACTGATGAAAATCTTACTGTCGATTTTTACCGATTGTTTATCCATTTTTGTTTACCTGATGATCAATGTTAGAACTGACGAGACTTGAAACAACAATCGCCATATAAAAAACACCTGTGATGGCCTCTAAATACACCACGACTTGAGCCAGTGGTGTTAGAGGACTAATGTCGCCATAACCGAGCGTGGTTAAGGTAACGAAACTGAAATACGCTGCATTGGAGAAGTTCTGCCCCCAAGAAATCGCTTCCATACCGGTAAAGGCTTCAGGCGAAAACTCAAGCAGAATGAGGTAGGCAATCGCCCACATCAGACCAAGCAGCAAGAAAAGCGCGACCGAGCCAATGACTTTGTTGCTGTTGACATGGCCGGTGAAAAGAATCTGTCTTGCGATGGATTTAAAAGTGCCGAAAAAGAACGCAAAGGTGAGGGCAAGCATCACCACATTCATCTCTCTGATGTCGAAAACGGTCTTGATCACAATCACAAGAACCCAAATACCAAACAGGCTGTAGAGGAAACGAGACCAGGTTTTGTCAAAGCGAAGGCTCGCAAAACAGACGATAAACGTCAGAACCGTGAAAGCCTGAAGTATGTGTTCAATCGTCCCTTCACCTACGACTTGTGCCATCGCACTCCCTAGCAACAAAATCACTAGTGCTAAGGTTAGATAGAAGAAGTTGTTTTCTTCATTAATATTTTTGAGGTTTTTACCAATGACCATGGCTCTTCTCACTTAGTTATTGTTCACTTTCTGCGGATGACTCTTTCATCACCATGATGGACGCAGAAAGCCCGAATCGAAGATCAACATCTTCAGGAAGTTCTTGTAGGGAGATTCGCACCGGAATACGTTGTGCTAAGCGAATCCACTGAAAAACAGGGTTTACGTTTGGAAGAAGGTTGTAGCCGACCGTGCCGTCTTTGGGCGCAATACCCCAACCAATCGAGTCAACCGTCGCGTCAATTGGCGTGTCTGGGTGAGACATCAAAGTGACACGCGCTTGGCTGCCAGGTTCGATTTGCGCAAGTTGGTTTTCACGGAAGAAACCAAATACCCAAAAGCTGTTTTTGTCGATCAGTGCGAGCAGTGGTTGGTTTGCGACCGCTTGCGTACCGTTTCTAATATCGAGGTTAGATACAAAACCATCGACGGTCGCATAAACTTTGGTAAAGCTGAGATTAAGGCGTGCTGATTTTAGTTGCTCTTCTGCAGATTTGATTTGCAGTAGCGACTCTTCGTAAGCGATTTCACGACGAATCAGATCCTTGTGAGAAACCGCGCCACGGTCTTTGGCACGAATGTCTTTTAAGCGGTCATATTCGATTTTTTTACCGCGAGAGCTAACAATGGAGCGCTCCAGTGCTACTTCGGCTTGAGATAACGCAACCTGGTAAGTCGCAGGGTCGATTTCAAACAGTAAATCCCCCGTTTTTACTTCTTGGTTGTCTTGCACCGCGACATTTACAATTGGGCCTGATACGCGAGGAGCCACTTTGATGACGTTAGCACGCACTTGCCCATCTCGTGTCCATGGGTTATTAAAGTATTCCTCAAACTTTTGATAGCCGAGCCAAGCTGCGCCACCAAGAATGACAAGATTGAGTGCGATTACGAATAGTTTTTTCATCTTGTTTGGCACCTAAAATTGAATATAAAAGCTGTCGATGGCCACCACATAACCGACCATGATGGCAATAAACGTCAGAGACGGAAAAGCGATGAAGCGAGACAAACGTGTCTTGTTCAATATCATCACCGTTATCCACGTGGCCGTGACGGCGAGAAAGAGCACGAGTAGCGTAGGAGAAAAGTAAACGTCTCCCCAAGAAAGTTCATGAGGCATTAGAGATCCTCCGTTTTGTTCTTATCGCCGTTTTCCGTCGGTGTTTCGATAGGCAAAGGCGGCAATACGCGGTTTTCTTCATTTAAATAACTTCCCCAGTCAGTGCGCTCTGTCATCTGCGTGGCAATCGATTCACTGATGAAAGGTTTGCCTGTTTGGGTTTGCCAGCCTCCACCGAGGGCTTTGTAGAGCGCGACAACTTGGTTCGCAACATTACCTTTGATCGTTGCGTAGCTGTCTTCTGCGCGGGTCATTTTTTCTACCGAGTTAAGCAGACGTTCGAATGAAATTTGTCCGTTTTCGTACTGTGTCATGGATATGTTGAACGCACGAATGGAAGAGTTGACCGATTGCAAGCGTAAATCTTTTTGCTGCAAATACAGGTCATATGCTTCGATTGCATTGGTGACTTCATTAACGGCTTGCAGTACCTTTTTGTTGTAGTTCGTCAGCGTTTCTTGGAAGCGAGCATCTTCGAAACGAATGTTATTTTTCACGCGTCCGTATTGGAAAATGTTCCAACTGAACGTTGGGCCAATCACCATGGTGAGCGAATCGCTAAAACTGAAACTGCTGCCATCGGGAACCGTACTGTCGATACCGATGGAACCGAACAACGAAAAGCTTGGGTACAGAGCGGTTTCTGCCACGCCAATCTGCGCACTTTGCGCGCGAGCTTGCATCTCAGAGACTTGCAAATCCGGACGTCGCATCACTAAGTTAGCATCCACTTGCGTATCCAAAAGCGGTGGACGTGGCACAATGGAACGCTCGTCGGTGCCCGATAGCGCCGATTTTCTGCCCGTCGCTTTGAACTGGGCTTCGTACTCAGCGATTTGCTTGTGCATCCCATCCGACTGTAGCAGTCGATCTACTTCTTCTGGTAACAGACCCAGTAGCAAAGCCAACACAGTACGTGATTGCTTCATTGCCACTTCGAGGCTCGGTAACGCTGCTTTGGTGGTGTAGAGTTGGTTTTTAGCTTGTTGAACGTCCAATTCTGTAACGTTGCCAGAGTCGAACTGCACCTGAGTAATACGTACGACACGCTCTTGAATCTCGATATTGCGGCGAGACAGCAAAATACGTTCTTGGAATGTGCGATAGTTGATGTAATTGCGCGCCACTTCGGCGGTTATGGTGACCATGATGTCGTGATACGATGCGATGGATGCGTAGTAACCCGCTTCTGCCGACTCAATACCGCGAGCATACTTGCCCCAAACATCCATTTCCCAAGCAGCATCAAACGACAAAGTGGCGTTATTCACGCCCTGATCATTTACGTAGGCACGCGCTAGGTTTCCTGACACGGTTTGAACTTGTGGGTATTGCAAGCCAGTCGAAATACCAAGCAATGAACGTGCTTGGACAATTCGTAGCCCTGCGGCTTCTAAATCGAGGTTTTGTTTGCTCGCCAACTCAACCAGCTGATTAAGAGTCGAGTCATTAAATTGCTGCCACCATTGTTGTAGCTGTTGCTCTGATTGCTGCGTATCTTTGGCTGCTGCTTTTTGCACCGACCAGTCACTTGGCAGTGGCGCCTGCTTTGGATGAACATAATCTGGTCCTACCGTGGTACACGCACTGAGTCCGAGCAAAGAAAGTATGGCGAGGCTTGGTTTGGTTAGTTTTGGAAGCATCATATCCCCACCTTTAAAAACGCTTCTGTTGTAAGTTCACCCAATCGATATCCTCGTAGGTTTGCTTGCAATGCTTGATTGCTTCGAACACGTTCCGTTTTAAATTCAGCAAGATATAAAAACCGGCTATCTCTGAATAAGCGTAGTCAGATAAATCCAACTCACTAAAAAAATCTTCCAGTTTATCTTCGAATGTTTGGTAATCTTGACTGTATTGGTCGAATACGGAGTCGAGTTCTTGTGTTGCTTGATGGCTGGCTAAAGCGCCCGCCATCAAAGGAATGATGGAATCGCGGTGCTGTTGGCGAAGCTGAGTAATTAGTGGATTGGTCATCAACTTTTTCTCGGCGGCCATTAAGATGTTGATGTGATTACTGAGTACATCACACGCTTTGCTAAACGCGCCAATCGCTTCTGGCGTGGTTTTATCAAAGTGTTTGTGGTTGATTTTCGAACCCCAGACTTTGAGCTTTTTCGATGAGACATTGAGCGTCACCAAGTGTAAGGCCCGTTTGAGCGGCGTAATAACCGAGCTAGACTGCTGTTGATAGGTAGTGAACAGCTCTCGGGTATGTCGGAAGTAGCGTTCTTTTATGGTCAAAAAGAGGTGTTCTGGTCGTGAGCTAAACGGGAAGTAGTGCGCGAAAATAATCATGAACACCACCATGTAAAACAACAGCATGATCGTCATGAGGATCCCGAAGTGATAAAACATGTTGTTGTCTAAACCGAGAACAAACAAGCCAATCATATAGAAAATCGTCACTGGCCCGTTAAACAGATAAAAACCGATAAAGGTGTAGATAAAGATAAACAGGCCAAGCTCTAACCCGAGATCCAATTGCGGAAGAATGAAGACGTAAGAAGGCACCGCGAACAAGAAGCCGAAAGTGAAAAGCACTAGCAACAAAATCGGGTGCACAGGCACGAACGACAGCAAAGACATAAACATGGTCGAGAAGACCACGAACGAGTAGCCGCCTGGTGGATTGAAATAAATCCAAATCAGTCCTGCAACCCAATAAGTGACAAAGGTTTTGACCGCGGTTTTAAAGTTTTCTGCGTCCCACCATAGAAACTTGCCTTTCGGTTTCGGCAGCGGCACGTCAAAGGAGACATTGTTCGTCACAGAGTCAATACAGCTAATGCTCTCCGCTAAACGCGACAAATTTTGATGCATCAGTTCCAACAGGTGACCAAGCGTAAGCGCAGAGCCTTTCTCTAGGTGCGCTGCGTCTTCTAGCAACGCTTGGTTGTATTTGACTTTGAATTCCTGAGCACGATAAGCGGGTTCTTTTTCGTCCCAGACTTGTTGGCAGGTATCAAATAGCGCGTCAATTTCCGCCACGGCTTGATCAAAGTTGCTGATGCTTTCACGGTCTTGCTGGTGGCTAAAGTGGCTGTGCGCCGCGACGGTCAATTGTTGCGTTACCTGCTTGTTCAAATGAACTGCCAAGCGCCACTCTTTCATGTAGGCCGACACGTCACTGCATTCCACACTGACCGTGGAAAAACGCTGTTCGAGCGCATTTTGAGCGGCAAACATCTGTTCGATGAGAGTGTCCACGCTAGGAGGTTGTGGCTCTTCCGCTTCTGGATTTTCTTCTCCGCCTTCTTGAGGAGAGATTTGCCCTGCCGATTTTTGCTCGAAATTTTGCAAGATAGCGGTGAACAACGCGCGTTGTGCTTGGTTGAGTTGTTCGATGAGCTGTCTTAGGTTTTGTTCTGTTTTGGTCGGGAATAAGAAAGTTCCCACGAGTGTGTAAACCACCACCCCAAACACCGTCATATAGGCGCGGTCAACGCCATAAAGGAACGCACCTTCTGCGTCACCGCCATTGGACATCATCAACGTCATCACACCGGTCAGCATGAGTAGCGTAGGATCTTTTTGATAGGCATTACGGAAGTAAAAAATGAATGAGACCACAACCGACACGCTCAGCATGTACAGCAAGCGGTCTTGAGCAAACAACCCCACCAGTAACAAGCCAACCACGGCACCAACCAATGTACCTAACACGCGTAAGGTACCTTTGGCGAGTGATTCACGACGACTGCCTGTCGATGCAATCAGCATTACAGTAGTTGCGGCCGTCGATGCTTGCGGCCAACCCATGGCAAACGGGATCAGATAAGCCAGAGTCAGGCTAAGCGATACTTTAATAGCGAATTTTATTTTGTCGTTCATAGTGTCAAAGTTTGCTCAGGCTTATCGTTATAAGTTGATGAATTTCTTATATGAATAATCAGAATCTTGTTCTGAATAAATTCGGGGGGCGGAATATAGCGGGTGAAAAAGTGTGCTTTGTAAACCCTTTGTCAAAACAAAAAGTGCGTATTTGGCTTGATCTCGTGCTAGCCCTTGGTGTTATTGGTGAAACGCCTAAAACGAGCAAATTCGCGATCTGTGATGATTCTCACTTTTGAAACAAAATCGCTGCATTGTGTGAGCCAATTCTCACCTTATATTCTTCGCCTGGTACCAAAGCAGACCACTTGTACCATCTGCAATGAGCTTTACTGCTTTAAAAAGCATAGATGATGAATGGGTATTTGAGAGGGAAAGTTATTACTTTTTATCGGCTTGCCGATTGTTCGTTTGTTTTTTTGGATCGAGATAAAAAAACCAAAGCGATCCCACCAAGAATGATGCCGCTGGTTAAAAGAGTATGCAGTGAAAGAGGCTCGTGGAGTACGATGCTGCCGAGTAGTAAAGCAATGGCTGGCACGGAAAGTTGGCTGACGGCGGCTTGAAGTAAAGAGAGCTTACGTACGACTTGGTACCAAAGTGTATAACCAAGGCCAGAGGCAATGGCACCAGATGCGATAGCGAGCAACACTCCGCTCAAAGAAAGGTGGATTGAGGACAAGATTAATGGCGAAAGGAGCACGCCAATTATTGATGCTGCGATGAATCCCCACGTGATTCCACTACTTGGAGAAGGCGCTTGTTTACCGAGCGCAGTAAACGCAGCCCAACAAACGCCAGAAATCAACATGAGAAGTGCAGAGCTAATATCGGGGCGCGTGGCAGATGGCAACATCAACCAAACAAATCCAACAATTGAAAGGCCGATACCGATGATTTCGAGAAACTGAAAGCGCTCACCTTGCCACCAATAGATTGCCAGTAACGTAAGTTGCACGGCACCAAACAAAAGCAAAGCACCTGTTCCTGTCGCCAGTTGTAAGTACGCGAAAGAGAAAAGGGCAGCGTAACCAAATAACGCCACGCCAGCAAAAAAGCGAAAGCGAGACGTTGGCCGATCGGTTTTCCACTGACCTCTCACGACAAGCAATGCGATTAAGATAACAGCGCCAGATATCAATCGAAAGAGAGTGAAGCTTCCTGCATCAATTAACCCTTCGGCCAATGCAAGTCGGCACAATAATGAATTGGCAGCGAACGCCAGCATTGCAATGGCAGTGAGTAAAAAGGTCGACATCCTTGATCCTTAGCGTGTAAATGAACAGCTAGTGTAGATCCAAAAGAACATTTTTATTAGTTGATAAAGTGATTAGTTATAGCTATCAGAGCAAGAAAGTCATTAAAAATAACCAGAGAAAACCTGACCTTAGCCTGAGTCTTACTGTGGTTGGGAAGGTTGTTTGTACAATGACTTAATGGTGTTTTTCAACCATAGCAATTTGGGATTGTACGCATTGCGTTTATGCCAAATCATGGTAAATGGAATCAGTAACTTGTCTTGTTGAACTTGGTCTAATGGAATTGGCAAGCACACCAAATCGAGATGCAGCTTTTCTGTGTAACTTTTGCAATAGTGCGGCGCGGTGGTGATCATGTCATGCGTCGGCTGCGCTGCCATAAAAAGGGATTGCTCAAAGTTGGACATCGTCAGCCCGATAGAGCGCTGTAGCCCTAGTTCCGTTAATACTTCATCCAACGCCCAAGTTTCACTTTTTTCCCAAACAATATTGATGTGTTGGTAGCTCAGAAAGGTCTCGAGATTCCACTCTTGCTGTAATGCCGGATGATCTTTATGTAAATACACCATCGGCAGGTCATAAAATAGAATCTCAAAATCCAAGAAATACGGCAGAAGATCCAACGACTCTTTCGATCTCGAGTGACTTTCTCGGCCGGTAAAACCGATATCCGCCTCGCCTCGAATGATGGCGTCGAGTGAATCGTAATCCCAGTTACTGGTTTTTACTTTCGCTTCAGGGTATCGTTGGTGGATCGCGACGATGAGTCTGTCCAGCACTGTGAGCACTAATGGCGACTCAATCGTGATATCAAAACGCACTCCTTTAGGCGTAATATCGCTGCGTTTTTCTGCAATCTGGTTGCCAATTTGCAGCCATTCTGCGAGATCTTGCTCCATGCTTTGTGCCAAAGGCGTTGGCGCAAGACCTTTAGGTGTTTTGACAAACAAAGGATCATCGAACCAATGACGAAGTTTGTTGAGCGACTTACTTACGGTAGAGGGCGTAACGTTCAGCTTTTTCGAGGCTTTCGAGACGCTTTGCTCTTGCAGCAATAATTGCAGAGTGAACAGTAAGTTTAAATCAAGTCGCGCTAGGGATTTCTTCATAATGGGTATCGTGAACAGGCTTTGGAATCAATAGTATTAGAGCAAGGCTGATTACGCTACCTAACACTAAGATAAACACCAACATATTCAGTGCACTAACGCCGATGAAACCCATAAACCAAATATAGAACGCGGAACTACAAACTTGAGCAATGCCCAGTAGTGAGCTCGCCACGCCAGCTTGTTGAGAGAATGGGCTGAGCGCTTGGCTCATGGCCACGCCAAAGCCACAAGCGAAGCCAGCGCAAATCAGCCCAAGTCCGAACACATAGTAATGAGATTGTCCATCATGGAAATGGGCAGCACTGAGCACGATGCCTGCACACGCGAGCAATACTTGAGAGGTCATCATTAAGGTTCGCTGCTTAAAAATCCCCAATGCCAATGGCGCCGAGAACGAAATCAACATACTGATCGTCGCAGTCCCCGCCATGATGGAAGAATAGCCACCGCGATCAAAACCAAGCATACTCATCACAACAATTGGTGAAGCGTTAACAAAGGTCAGGATGGTGGTCACTCCAAGTGCAGTAATGATCAGCCTACTGATAAAAAATCGCTCGAAGAAAGTCTCTTGATGGCTCTCTGGCGTTGTCTGTTCTTCACCTTGTTGGCTGGGTAGTGATTCCTTGAGAACAAAAATGGCCAATACACTGACGAGAATGCCCATTCCTGCCATCGTGGTAAACAAACTCGGCCAAGGAAATTTCAGCATAATCAAGTGACCAATCACGGGTGCGATCACTGGAATGATACAGGTGATGCCATTGAGCATCGACAATACTTTCGCGCGGCGTTCATCGTCTAACGTGTCGCGTAAAATCGCGAACGCGACGACATAGCAAGATCCAGCCCCGATGCCTTGGCAAAAGCGAGCAATCAAGAAAGTGTTTGGTTGCTCAGCCATCCCGCCGAGAAAAGACGCGAGCACGAAGATCATCGCGCCGACGACGGCAACAGGCTTTCGTCCCACAGAGTCTGCAATTTTCCCCGCGAATAACATCGTGGTAGCCATGCCAGCTAAATAGATCGAAAACGCAATATGCAACTGAGATTCACTGGCGTTGAGATCTGACGCAATTTGAGGCAAACCAACAAGATACAAATCAATGGCAGTAGGGTAGAGTAAAACGAGTGCAAAACTACAAAGTAAAAAACGGGACATGGAAACCTCTCTATCGAATGGCGAGGATAATAGAGTGCTAAACGTTTGCCTGCGAGTGGGAAATACGACACCAGGTATTTCTATTTACGACATACCCTGTATGAATTGAGCATAAAAACAACAAGGAAGATTATGATTACCATTGAAAAGTATTCGCCTGAGCGACATGAACAAACTTGCGAACTTAGCGTGCTAGAAGAGCAATCGCAGTTTACGGTCGCGGATGTGGGTGAAATGCTTACACGTCTTGAACCCACAGAGCTTCCGCATCTGATTCTGGCGGACGATGACGTGGTTGGCTTTTTTCTATTTGATGCAGCTTACAGCGAGAAATACGATTTTTGCCCGAAAAACAGTTTAGGCGTGCGTGCTTTGCTGGTGGATCACCGTCATCAAGGCAAAGGCATCGCCAAGCGAGCCATTCAACAGCTTGCCTATTTCGCCAAACGCCATTATCCCGAATTTGATGCGCTTTATCTCACTGTGAATTGCCGCAACATACCTGCTTATCAGTGCTATTTAAAATCAGGGTTTGAAGATACCAATGAGCTTTACCACGGCGGCCCAGTTGGACCGCAGCACATTATGAGACAGCCGCTTTAGCTATGAAAAACCAAGGATGGATATATGAGAATTGAAATCGACAATTTAGAACGGCCGCAAGTGATTGCGATGTTGGAAGGACATTTACAGGACATGTACGCTACATCGCCACCAGAAAGCGTGCATGCGTTAGATTTAGATAAGCTCAAAGCGCCAGAAGTGACGTTTTGGACCGGATGGAAAGGTGAGCAACTGCTTGGGTGTGCGGCGATTAAAGAGTTGGATGACCAACACGCGGAGCTGAAATCCATGCGCACCACGCCTACGGCAAGAAACCAAGGTGTGGCATCTCAATTATTGATTCATGTGATTGAGCAAGCGAAGCAAAAAGGTTTGCAGCGCTTGAGTTTAGAAACGGGCTCGATGGAGTTTTTTAAACCAGCGCGCCTGTTGTATGAAAAGCATGGCTTTGTGTACTGCGAGCCGTTCGGGGATTACGAACTCGATCCGAACAGTCAATTCATGACCCTAGAACTGAGTTAGGGCCATGAATTTTTAGAAGCTAAATCCAATCGATTTAGAAATTCAGATTCAAGTTGATGGTTGGCGACAAGAGGCTTGAACGCTCGTCAGCCAATCGCTTTCTCTTCTCTTTCAGTCTCTTGGCATTATCTTTGTCTGGATTGCCATCAAGCTGATTATCGATGACCGAGATTTCAGTATCGATTTGTTGGATGCGTTGCTGGCGTTGATATTCTTGATGACCTAACTGGTAGTTCTCAATAAACTCTTTGCTGCTGCATACACCGTAATATTCTTTGCCTTCGATACCGACAGTGTACCCATTGTCTGGTGAGCAATATTGGATAGTGCCTTTATCAAAGCCTTCTTTCCATTTCGCTCGGTCGGGTGTCACACCCGCTTCACCACAGTCTTCGGTATAGCTATTGATAATGTTTGGATCGTTGCCGTCTCGGCCATCTTGATAACCTACCTTGTACCAGTTTGCCGTTTTGCACTCATCCGGAGACATGCTGGCGCAACCTGAGAGCAAAGTCAGTAAAGCCAGGGGGATTAGCGCTCTTTTCATCAGTGACTGTCCTTTAAATAAAATCGAATTGATAACTTGAGTTTAAAATGAACACTGTTCATATCAATGGTTGAAATCATTGTATTCACAATTGTGGAGACTCATTAATCTAAGTGATAAATTTATTATGCTGAATAGAAGTGTGTTTGATTAGTATTATCCACGAACTGCGCCTTTGCTGCATCAATCCACTAGCCTTGGCCCCAAATTAAGTGATAATACCAACATAAAGATAAACACCGTCAATGAGGCTAAGACATTGAGCGAACAACCCACCGTCCTTATTATCGAGGATGAATCTGCTATCGCAGAGAACCTGATTCATGTATTAGAGATGGATGGCTACCACGCAGAGTGGTTTGCAACAGCAGGAGAGGGCTTAGCTTTTTTGCAGCACAACTCCGCAGCGTTACTTGTCTTAGACGTAGGCTTACCGGATGGCAATGGTTTTGAATTATGCAAAACCATCCGTGAGTTTTCTGATATTCCCATAATCTTTCTCACCGCAAGAAGCGATGAAATTGATCGCGTAGTCGGTTTGGAAATTGGCGCGGATGATTACGTGACTAAGCCATTTAGCCCGCGCGAAATGTTGGCTCGCATTAAACTTCGAATCAAAGCTAAAGCGCCAATGATGGAGCACAAACCAGAGCCTGTAGCTGTTCCAGAACAACCTCCATTTAGCCACGATTTGGTTGCGCAGAACTTTGACTACGGTGTTGGCGGGCAAATGCTTGGGTTAACTGCGGTGGAATTTAAGATCCTCGATAAGCTGATTTCCGTCTCTTCCAATGTATTGAGTCGAGACCAACTTATGATCGCGGCAGACATGGCGCCAGAGGCTGCATATGAGCGTAATATCGATACCCACATCAAAGCTATTCGTCATAAGTTGAAGCCGTTTGAGATGTCTGAACGCATCTGTACCAAACGTGGCTTTGGTTACTTTTACTGCATTAAAGGTGAATGATGAATCGCTGGCCGAAGATCCCGCTTGGACTCAGACTGTTTTTTCTCTACTTCATCTTAGTCGGGATGACGGCTTACATGGTGAGCAAAACGGTTGTCCAAGAACTTAAGCCAACCGTGCGCCAAACCACCGAAGAGACGCTAGTGGATATGGCGAACTTGCTTGCGGTATTGGCGGAAGAAGACGTTGCGAACGGAAAGTTGTCTGAGAGTCGCTTCTCCAAACTATTAACGGCTTATGGACAGCGAGAGCCTCAAGCGCGCATTTGGGAAATCGGTAAAAAAGCGATTAACCATCGAATTTACATCACCGATAAACAAGGCATTGTGATTGCGGATTCTTGGCAGCAAGACGTAGGCAAAGACTACTCGCAATGGAACGATGTTTATCTCACGTTGCGTGGTCAATACGGCGCGCGCAGTACCATCGAAGACCCGAAAGATCCGCTCTCAACCGTTATGCACGTAGCTGCGCCCATTTATCATAAAGGCGAAATTATTGGCAGCGTGACGGTGGCAAAATCCAATCGCTCAGTACAACCCTTCATCGATCTTTCTAAACGCAATGTGCTGTTTTGGATGGTGTGGATGAGTGGTTTAGTGCTATTGGCAGGGGCATTGTTTGCTTGGCGAATTCACTCGGCACTGAATAAGCTAGAAGACTACGCAACCAAAATGGGTGAGGGCGAAAAGGTCTCTAAGCCGACATTTCGTATCTTCTATGAGTACAGTACGCTAAGCGACGCATTGGAGAAAATGCGCAACCAACTCGACGGCAAACAATATGTGGAAGAGTACGTACAGACGCTGACTCATGAGCTGAAAAGCCCGTTATCAGCGATTAAAGGCGCGAGTGAAATATTGCAAATGCCGTTGCCTGAAGAAAAGGTCACGCGCTTTGCTGGCAACATTGAGCGAGAAAGCGATCGCATGCAGTCATTGATTGATAAGTTGCTAGAACTTGCTCGTCTTGAAAAGCGCCCCGAGCTAGAACAAGTCGAAGCTATCTCGCTAAAACAAATGGTCAATGAAGTGGTTGAATCGGCGGATGCGCGTTTGAGTGCAAAGTCGGTGATTGCCAAAATCCAAATTGATGACCATCTCTCCGTGTTTGGTGATGCCTTCTTGCTGAAACAAGCCGTTTTTAACTTGATGGACAATGCGCTGGATTTTGTTCATTCAGAGGGCCGTATTGAATGGAAAACTGAGGTCACGAAAGAGAAAGTGTGCCTGTCGATTTTTAATTCAGGTTCTCATATTCCCGACTATGCGATGCCTCGTTTGACCGAGCGCTTCTATTCCCTTGCTCGGGAAAATGGCGTTAAGAGCACTGGGCTCGGGCTGAATTTTGTTGAGCAAGTGACCAAGCTACACAAAGGTAAGTTGCAAGTCGAAAACGTCTATTCTGGCGTGAAAGTGACCCTGATTTTACCAACTCCATAGAAACTCCACATTAGCTCCATTCGTTCTCCAAATTGCTGATTTAGATTACTCCCATCAGCAAATGGAGAATGAAACATGAAAAAGATCCTCAATAACCAACTCGGCACGAAGTTCGCCTTCGTGCTGTTTTTGTTTGTTTTACTGCAAATCCCGCTTTCAATGGTCACAGGGCTGATCTCAGAACGCTCATATCGCCAAGATGAAGTCAGAAATGACATCGCACGCAGCAGCAGTGGCGAACAGCGCATCATTGGTCCATTCATCATGGTTAACTACACCGAAACCAGTTACCGAGATGACAAAGTACAGATTAAAGAGCGCCGTAAATTCCTTCTACCCAGCACTTTTGATATGAGCGCGAATCTGGACAGTTTTGAAAAGTACCGAGGCATTTACCGTGCGCGTTTATACAAAGCACAAGTGGCACTGAAAGGCACTTTTGATGCAGACGATCTCGCGGCGTTGCAGGGGCTTGATATTGACAACATGAGCCTAGTCGTTGGCATTGAAGACAGCCGTGGATTGATTCGTTTGGATGACATGACCATGGCGAGCTCTGATATCGAAGTCGCACCGGGAACGGGGTTAAATCAGTTACCACAAGGCCTCCACAGTGATCTGACACTTGCAGACCTAAACCCAGCACAACCTTTGGCATTCGATCTTAACTTCTTGCTACAAGGGATGGGGCAGCTTCAAGTCACACCAATTGGCAGTCAAACAAAGGTTGAACTCTCTTCAACTTGGGCACATCCAAGCTTTATCGGTGATTACTTACCGGTGTCATCAGAAGTATCTGAAGATGGATTTAACGCGCAATGGGCGAGCAACAACTTCTCAACCAATATCGCGCAGCTGTTCCAAAGCTGTTTGTCATCGAATCACGCTTGTCACGAGCTTGAACAGCGACAAATGGGCGTAGATTTGATTGACCCCGTTGATCACTATTTGAAGTCTCACCGAGCTGTGAACTATTCACTGTTGGTTATCACATTAGTATTTGCGAGTTTCTTCTTACTGGAGTTGTTCCAAGCGCGTCCGGTGCACCCTGTGCAATACGGCTTTATTGGTCTGGCTTTAGCACTTTTCTATCTGTTGCTGATTTCGATGAGTGAACACCTCGGCTTTAACTGGGCGTATGTGGTGTCAGCAGTTGCATCGACGGGGCTTTTAAGTGTGTACGTGAGCGGTATGTTGAGCAACACCAAGCACGGCGCGATATTCGGAGCGTGTTTGCTCACTCTCTACGGATTACTGTTTGGCTTGCTACAAGCAGAGAGTTACGCATTGGTCATGGGGACATTACTGTGTTTTGCGATTTTGAGCTTCACTATGGTCATTACACGCAACATCGACTGGTACGCACGAAATAAGAAAGCAGAAGAAAGCGCAAAGGCGAATCATGAAGATGTTTAAACGAGCAATTCTCACTGGTCAGCCAAGCGAAATGATGGAAGAGACGTCCGCTATCCACCTGCGATTCTCTGCATCCGCCATTCCAAACGAGGTATTCGTAAGAGGATCAAAATCAGTTTACTCAAGCGCGTGTACCTTTGGTCACTGACTAATAGAGAACTGCTGTAAACCTCACCTCTTTATATGAAATACAAAAGGGAATCTTAAACTCACCGACGCACAGGGTGAGTTAAGATTCCCTTTATTATTCATTGAGACGTCTAGCTGCTACTTTTAATTAGCTTTCAAATGAAAGTTTCTCGCCGAACGTCTCTTTCCAGTCTTTATCGAACTGTTCAACCGCCGGTTTTACTGCTGGATGTGCGAACATTTGTGCCGCCACATCAGTTGGCAATGTAATGGCTTCGATGCCCAGTTTCATCACCTCCATCGCTTGTTGAGTATTCTTGAAACTGGCTGCCAAAATCTTCGCTGGTAGTTGGTTTTGATCGAGCAACAATTGAAGATCCGCGACCACTTCAACACCGTTGCCGTTCATCGTATCAATGCGGTTTACGTAAGGTGCTAGGTAGTCTGCACCGCACAGTGCTGCAAGGAAACCTTGTTGAGCTGAATAGATAGCGGTAGCAAGAACCTGAATTCCCTCTTTTTTCATTAGCTTAATTGCAGCTAAGCCTGTTTCTGTTGCTGGCACTTTTACCACCATGTCGTAAGGCAATTCATTCAATTGGCGTGCTTCTGCCACCATGCCTTCGACGGTTGAACTCACTACTTGAGCGTGAAAGCGAGGTGTCCCGCCAAGTGCTTCTTGCATGCCTGCTAGGGTTTCATTCAGTCCCTGTTTTGACTTCGCCAAAATGCTTGGGTTTGTCGTCACGCCTTTTAGCGGTAGGCACTGGTTAAAGCGTTTTACTTCTGCCACATCAGCAGTATCTAAATAAAGTTCGATCATGGTTTCTACCTTAAACAAAATCTTCGTTTTGATGATGGGATCACTATAGATCTGACAATCGAACGAGATCTTGATTTTGATCAATTGAAATTTCATTTGAAACTATAATAATTTCATTAAATGAAAGTTAAGTGAAACTTGTAAACGCTCAAATGAAGCTTTCAGTTCGAACAAAGAAAAGCCGCTGATAAAACTTAACCAGCAAGAAACGGATTAAGTACACAGCGGTAGCACAGACCAAGAGGCAAGCAGAGATGTATTTCAATATCCAACGATTCTCTACCCATGATGGCGATGGCATTCGTTCCATTCTTTTTCTTAAAGGATGCAGCTTGTCTTGCCCTTGGTGTCAAAACCCAGAAAGCCGCAGCGAAAAGCATTCACTGTTGTTTGATCAGCGAAGCTGCATGGAAGATTGCCAGCTGTGCGTTTCTGCTTATCAAGCTACAACTCAATCTACTGCGGGTAGTGAAACGGTGAACGATGGTATTCAACGCATCGACAACCAGATCATCATCAATCGCAAAGCCATCAAAGAAGACCAACTGATCGCGCTGCGAAACGTCTGTCCTACGCAAGCACTGACCGTCTGCGGTGAAGAAGCAAAATCAGACATGCTGTTCGACACCTTGATGAAGGACAAACCTTTCTACGACCAAAGCCAAGGTGGCGTGACCTTCTCCGGTGGTGAGCCACTCATGCAAGCAGATTTGGTGGCGGAGCTCGCGCAGCGTCTGCATGACAACCAAGTCTCTACCGCTATTGAATCGTGCATGCATGTACCGTGGAAGAACGTTGAAAAAGCCGCGCCGCATATCGATTGTTGGTTGGCAGATTTAAAACACACCGATGAAGAGAAGTTTCTTAGCTGGGCGAAAGGTTCACTAAAACGCATCAAAGATAATTTCCGAAAACTGGCACCTATCGCGAAGCGCATTGTGATTCGTGTTCCTGTTGTGCCGGGGTTCAATGACACCATCGAAGAGTTGAAAGACATCATCGATTTTGCGGCTTCACTAGAAAGCTGCCAAGAACTTCACTTGCTGCCGTACCACACGCTCGGCATCAATAAATACCGTTTGCTCGATATGCCTTACGAGTGTTCTGACAAGCCATTAAACAAACCAGAACTGCTAGAAAGCGCCATGCAATACGCAAGCGAAAACACCCAACTTAACGTGATTGTAAGAGGTTAACTATGGACCTGAATTACCTTCCTGAGCGTATCAAAGCGCACAAATCGGCACTGGTAAATATCGTAACGCCACCTGTCTGTACCGAGCGTGCAGAGGCATACACTCGTGCTTATCAAGCGAACGAAGACAAACCTGTAATTGTCCAACGTGCGCTAGCACTGCAAGAGCACTTACGCACTCGTACGATTTGGATTAAGCATGATGAGTTAATCGTCGGTAACCAAGCGAGCAAAGTACGCGCTGCGCCTATTTTCCCGGAATACACTGTACGTTGGATTGAAGCGGAAATTGATGAGCTAGCCGACCGTCCTGGTGCAGGCTTTGCGGTCACTGAAGAAGATAAACAAAGCATCCACAGCATCACACCGTACTGGCGTGGCAAAACCGTTCAAGACCGTTGTTATGGCTTGTTTACTGATGAGCAGCAAGAAATCTTAGCCAGCACCATCATTAAAGCCGAAGGCAACATGACTTCGGGTGACGCGCACCTTGCGGTGGACAACGAGAAAATCTTGAAGCTAGGCATGAACGGTTTGTATGGATAATAAGTACTCCAATCGGGTAAGGTGAGACCCAGACTTTAGCTGCAACTAAAGTTCTTCTATCTG
>NZ_JAWOVM010000030.1:0-48123 GCF_033339895.1 Vibrio sp. 1751 | reverse complement strand
CGTCTCAACGCGGAAGTTCGTTTACTCCTTGAAAACGAAATGGGGATCGTTTGGCTCGTCGGAGAGATATCCAACTTTTCAGCTCCTGTCTCTGGTCACTGGTACCTCACTCTTAAAGACTCTCGCGCTCAAGTTAAATGTGCCATGTTTCGTGGTAACAATCGCCGCGTTACTTTCAAACCCGCTAACGGTAATCAAGTCCTAGTAAAAGCTCGTCTGTCTCTTTATGAGCCTCGCGGTGACTACCAATTGATCATCGAAAGCATGCAACCGGAAGGTGATGGCCGTCTTCAACAAGAGTTTGAAGAGCTGAAAATGAAGCTTGCAGCAGAAGGGTTGTTCGCGCAAATCAATAAGCAATCTTTGCCTGAGCACCCTAAACGTGTTGGCGTCATCACATCGAAAACTGGTGCCGCGCTTTACGATATCTTAGACGTATTGAAACGTCGTGATCCTTCCCTACCTGTTGTGATTTATCCGACAGTGGTACAAGGTGAGGACGCAGCCATTCAAATTGCACAAGCCATTGGTCGCGCTAACAGCCGTGATGAATGTGATGTACTAATTGTGGGCCGAGGTGGTGGTTCATTAGAAGACTTATGGTGCTTTAACAACGAGATATTAGCTCGCACGATTGCAGCAAGCCAAATTCCTATTATTAGCGCCGTTGGACATGAAGTTGACGTGACAATAGCTGATTTTGTCGCCGACGTACGCGCGCCTACTCCATCAGCAGCCGCTGAGCTAGTAAGCCGTGATAACAGCCACAAAGATCAAGCTTTAGTTACCCGCCAGCATAAGTTAGCGAGTGCGATGCGTTACTACCTAGCACAACAAAAGCAGCAATCTGCTCAATTAGTGCACCGTCTAGAGAGACAGCACCCAAGCTATCGCTTGCAACGTCAGACGCAACAGTTAGATGAGTTGGACATGCGCTTACAGCGAGCGATGAGTCGTTTTATTGCCTTGCGTCAACAGCGAATCGAGCGTCAACATTATCGGCTGCAATTAAATTCTCCTGTAACACGCCTTGCCGAGCAGAAGTCGAAGCTAGAACGTGTTGAGCAAAAGCTCATGGATGCAATGGATCGCAAATTACTGACTATGCGCCATCAACTCGCGATTGCTGCAGAGAAGTTAGACACCGTCAGCCCACTAGCGACATTGAAACGAGGTTACTCAATTACTCAAACTGAGCAAGGTAAAGTGATTACTCAATCTTCAGATGCAAAATCGGGAGATATATTGATTACTCGATTAGCCGAAGGCGACGTTCGCTCTACCGTTAACTGAATACAAACTCTGGTTAACTGATTTTCTGGAACTCAAATCGGACACGTGATTTTGATTTGAGTTCATTACACACATTACAAAAGTAACTCGCAGCACCGCATGCTTGCAGCTTCTCCAGCTCCGCCTCACAATCAGGGCAAAAACCTACTTTTTTAAAATCCGATTCACACTGTGCACAATGGTATTGTCCTGTCCATTCCAGTTCGACATTGCAAGTCGGGCAAATGTTCTGCTGCATATCCCGTTCCTCTCTCTAAACTAAGCAATTTCGAGTAACGCATGCTACTCAAAATAGCGAACAAGTATGTTGATCTTCATCACCGCCCCAACAAGTTTCACGAGGCGTTAACCATACTTGATACGTAGGATCTTATACTGATCGTCTGATATTTACTCCTTGATCAGCGATCACCCCTTAAAAGAATATTTATATAACCACACACCGAAAGCATAAGTTACATATTCTGCATTCCAATTTAAGACAGAATAAAAAACCTTAAAGAGATTTAATTAAACGAAAAATCAGAATTTAATAAAAAGATCTTATTCAAAAAGCAGTGTTTACATTGGTGTGCATTTCGATAGTTTGAGCGTCGAGCTTAACGAGTTTAACTTGGATAAAAGCAAACTCATTTAAATGGCTCGCATGCGTTCCACCACAAGGGATTACCGCTAATTGACCTTCCCCTAAATCGCACTTCCAATAGCGAGAATCCGTTAATCTGTCACCGTGGCATTCCATGGTGATCATCGCATCTCGTCGAAGCCATTCCACAAGTTGGCTATTCACTTTTTTTGCAATCGCCTGGAGGTCATTCAGCATATCTGCACTGTTTAATCCTCTTTTACGGAGTGTTTTGCCTAAACGGTACGTATCGAGGCACTTGTCTGGAGTAACATAACTCGTAACTTGTGCATAGCTATTAAAGTCATAATAACCATGTGGGTCTTTGCGGTCTGCGTCTTTTCGCCAATAGTCTTCCGCTAGTACTTTATTCAACGCCAAATACGCTAAGTGTCCTGCAGTGTGGCCTCGACTCAAAGCGCGTTGGTAATCCTTATCTACCGCCAATGTCACCAAATCATCAGTAACAAGTGATTCCGTACGTGATAAAACATGCACAACGACAAACACCCAACCTTCAGCATCACGCTTTACAGGGATGTCACTACCCACATACAGAGCACCACTTTCCTGCTCCACTGCCCCAACTTGGCAATCTACTACGTCATGCTCAGCCCCATTCACCTTCAACGTTCCTTTGTCTGCAGGGTGATCCGGCCATATGTGACTAACGGGATGGAACGGCGTGACATCTGTAATAACGTAAGTCACTTCTTCCGTATATTGAACGAGCTGTATTTGTGCTTCTAATTGCCATGTTTGATGACAAAAACGAGTCTTTGTTGCTGTGATAGTCATTTTTACGATTACTTTTGATAAAAAAATACCCAAGTAGAAACTTGGGTATTCGAATTTCATTATTTATTGCGGTTTTTCACTATCGACATCATACGCTTACGTTTACGCTCTTGTGATAGCGTAAGCTTATTCGTACGGTTCTCGTATGGGTTATCACTGTTGTGGAAGTTAATGCGAATCGGTGTTCCCATAATTTCCAGAGACTTACGGAAGTAGTTCATCAGATAACGTTTATACGAATCTGGCAATTCACGAACCATGTTACCGTGGATAACAACGATCGGTGGGTTGTAACCACCTGCGTGTGCGTATTTGAGTTTGATACGACGACCACGAACCATTGGCGGTTGGTGATCATCCACAGCCATCTTCATGATACGCGTCAGTACTGACGTACCCACACGCGTTGTCGCCGAGTTATATGCTTCTTGGATAGATTCAAACAAGTGACCAACGCCAGTACCGTGCAGCGCAGAGATAAAGTGGATACGCGCGAAGTCGACGAATCCTAGACGGCGGTCCAGTTCTTTCTTCACGCTTTCTTTCACGTCACTGTCTAGACCATCCCACTTGTTAACGGCGATGACAATTGAGCGGCCAGCATTCAGTGCAAAACCAAGCAAGCTTAGGTCTTGGTCTGAAATATTTTCACGAGCATCAATCACCAGTAGAACGACGTTTGCATCTTCTACCGCTTTCAGCGTCTTAACAACAGAGAACTTTTCAACCGTTTCATTGATACGACCACGACGACGAACACCTGCGGTGTCAATTAGTACGTATTCGCGTCCATCACGCTCCATCGGGATGTAGATAGAATCGCGCGTTGTACCAGGCATATCGTATACAACCACACGTTCTTCACCCAGAATACGGTTAGTCAGTGTCGATTTGCCTACGTTAGGACGACCGATGATCGCCAACTTAATCGGCTGCTCTTGAAGGCGTTTGAATTCAGCTTCTGCGTCTTCTTCAGTGTAATCTTCAACAAGAGGCTCTTCGTCTTCGAATCCAGTCAGGTCTTCAATCTCACCTTCTTCAGATTCACTTGTTAGTAGATCATCAAAGAATGGAGATAAAGCACGCTCAAGCAAAGCGGTCACACCACGGCCATGAGCAGCCGCAATCTGGTACATATCATCCACGCCGAGCTGCCAAAAATCAGCACACGCCGCATCGGCATCAATACCATCGATTTTGTTTACTACCAGCATCGCTGGCTTTTCAATTTTACGCAGATGCGCAGCAATTGCTTCATCTGAAGGTGTCAGACCAGCACGACCGTCAACAAGGAACAATACAACATCAGCCTCATCAATCGCGGCTAATGACTGTTCTGCCATCTTTGTTTCCACGCCTTCTTCTGTGCCATCGATACCACCAGTATCAATCACAATGAATTCGTGCTCTTCACCAAGTCTCGCCTGGCCATATTTACGGTCTCGCGTTAGGCCTGGAAAGTCCGCAACCAACGCGTCACGAGTGCGAGTCAATCGGTTAAATAGTGTAGATTTACCTACGTTCGGACGCCCTACTAGAGCTACAACAGGTACCATAACAACCTCTACAATAATCTTTCTTCTGTAGTTATAGGTAACGACTTGCTCGATGCCAAATCAAACCAGCTTTTTACCTATAACCACGTCAGGGTTAATAAATTCAAACAACAAAACGGCTCCTAGCTGTCACCAGCCAGGAGCCGAATGTGAATTATATCACGATATTATTCGTTAATGGTTAGTTTCTTTACATCGCCGTTGCGAGTTGTAATCACATAACCATCCGACAATAACGTCGGGCCAACAGCCAAGCCGCTATCATCGACAAACTGCTGCGCAACAAATTCGCCCGTTGAACGATCCATCCAGTGAAGGTAACCAAGCGTGTCACCGACAACGAGATAATTACCAACAATAACTGGCGCTGTAAGTTGTCGGTGCTCAAGCAAGCTGTTTTCCCACAACTCAGTCCCGCTTCGTGAATCAACGGCAACAACATGATCTTTTTCCGTTATCACAAAGATGCGACTACCATCTGTAGAAATGTCTGTCGCAGATGAGTAATTACGCTTCCAAATCGGGTTCGCTGAACGCAAGTCAATGGCGATAAGTTGACCATTGTATCCAATGGTGAAAAGAGTACCGCCTAGCACAATTGGCGATGAATCAACGTCAACCAAACGATCAATTTCTGTCGCGCCTTTTGGCGTACCAACAGGCTGTTGCCAAATCAACTGACCACGCTCAACGATAGCAGCTGCGAGTCGGCCATTTGCCGTTCCCCAAAATACACCGCCGCCAATTGCAGTCGGAGTACTGTCGCCACGTAAAGTTAAGTTCGGCACTTCTGTACTCAATGCCCAGCGTTGCTCACCTGTACTCTCATTAAGGGCAATCAACATGCCTCGGCTAGTATTGATGATAATAAGGCCTGAATCTGCAACTGGCTTCGCCAGTACCTCACCACCAACTTTTACACGCCAAACAATTTCACCTGTTTCTTGGTCAAGAGAGGTGACTTCACCATTCTCAGAGCCAATGTAAAGGTTTCCGTATGCCGCTGTGATACCACCAGAGAGACGAGCAATGACATCTTCTTCTAGGTCCGTTTGCCAACGTTGTTTACCGTTTTCAGGATCCAGCGCTTTTACTAAGCCATCACGACTTGCCACGAACAATGTATCATTCGCAAATACAGGGGATAGTTTTGAAAAGTAATGACCGACACCATCGCCAACCGACGTGCTCCACTCACTACTGGTTGTAAACTGACTGTCTACCTGAGGTAGTGGCGCCATTACAATGGTGTCTTTCTCACCTGCACAACCGGCAAGTACTCCCATTGTTAACGCCCCTAGCAAGGCTTTCTTAAAGACTCTTTTCATCCAATGCGGTCCTTATTTCGCCAGATCGTCCAATTTCATTTGTAGTGTCGGGCTTGCATCTGCCGCTTGCTGAGCTTCAGTATACGCAGCGTACGCAGCATCTTTGTCACCTTGGCGAATCGCAATATCGCCACGAAGTTCAGCAATACGACCTGTCCATGCTGTATCAGTGACGTTACTTAGCTCTGCCGTTGCAGCGTCGAAGTTACCCATTTCCGTCTCAATACGCGCAATGCGGTAACTAATCAATGGTAACAACGCAGCATCTTGAGTGTTGCTTTGCGCCCACTTCAGTTGCTCCAATGCAGCAGAAAGGTCTTGAGCTTCAACTTGTGCTTTAGCAAGTTGTAGTGCAGCCAATACTGAATATTCTTTTACTTCATTTGACTCAATGAAAGCTTTCACGTCAGCTTGAGCATCAGTGCCTTTGTCTTGCAAAGCATTCATTGCTGTCGTGTAGCTTTGAGAAGCTGCTTCACTCGCCTGAATCACAGAATCCTGGTAGTAACGCCAGCCAAATAGACCACCTAAACCAACAACCGCACCGATGATGACGGCTTTGCCGTTTTCCTTCCACCAGTCTTTAATGGCTTCAACTTGTTGTTCTTCAGTATCGTAAAGTTCCACTTCCTGTCCTCTTAAAACATGTAAATGGCAGCTTAGCTGCCATTGTTCCTATTTCGTTTAAAGGCTCCACATTTGGGAGCCTTAGCTTACGAACTAGGATGTAATTTTGTTAGATTACTAAAAGACTTAAATCAGTGCTGCGATCTTTTCTGCAACTTCTGCTTGGTTGTAAGTCTCTTGCTCACCACCAGCTAAGTCTTTCAGTACTACGGTGTTATCCGCAACTTCGTTTTCGCCCAGAACCAATGCTACAACAGCACCAACTTTGTCTGCGCGTTTAAACTGTTTCTTGAAGTTACCGCCACCGAAGTGATTCATCACACGAACGCCTGGAACAGACTCGCGAAGCTGTTCTGCTAGCTTCATTCCTGCCATCATGGTGCCTTCACCCGCAGTGACTACGTACACGTCAACACTGCGACGAACGTCTGTCAGTTCCAACGTTTCTAGCATCAGTACTAGACGCTCTAGGCCCATTGCAAAGCCGACCGCTGGTGTTGGTTTACCACCTAATTGCTCTACAAGGCCATCGTAACGACCACCGCCACATACAGTGCCTTGAGCACCTAGGCTCTCAGTGATCCACTCAAATACCGTGCGATTGTAGTAATCCAGACCACGAACTAGACGTTCGTTAACTGTGTATTTGATACCTGCAGCGTCTAAAAGTTCACATAGACCTGCGAAGTGTGCTTTAGATTCTTCACCCAAGTAATCTGAAAGGCGAGGCGCATCACCTAAAATAGCTTGAACGTCTGGGTTCTTCGTATCCAGAACACGCAGTGGGTTCGTGTGCATGCGACGCTTACAATCTTCATCTAGCACATCAATATGTTGCTCAAGGAATGCAACCAGTGCAGTACGGTAGTCTGCGCGGTCTTCTTGAGAACCGATAGAGTTCAGCTCAAGACGAACATGTTCATTGATACCTAGCTCACGCCATAAACGCGCCGTCATCATGATAAGCTCTGCATCAACATCTGGACCATTTAGACCAAACACCTCAACACCACACTGGTGGAATTGACGGTAACGACCTTTCTGCGGACGTTCATGGCGGAACATAGGCCCCATGTACCACAGACGCTGTTCATCACGGTTGATCAGGCTGTTTTGGATACATGAACGTACACAACCCGCCGTACCTTCTGGGCGAAGTGTTAGGCTGTCGCCGTTACGGTCATCAAAAGTGTACATTTCTTTTGAAACGACGTCTGTTTCTTCACCAACAGCGCGGCTGAATAGGTTTGTTTCTTCAACGATTGGCATGCGCACTTCGTTATAACCGTATGCGCTAATTACATTTTTCACTGTGTTTTCTAGTTTTTGCCACAGTGGCGACTGAGTTGGGAGGCAATCGTTCATGCCTCGAATTGCTTGAATTGTTTTTGCCACAATACTTACCGTAATTCTCGTTGAGATTAATCTTGTACTTTAACTTCGATGCGGTTTTCGCCATTCATCATAGCTGCTTTCGCACGGATCTTAGCTTCTAGCTTATTCACAAGGTCATCGTTATCAAAGCGCTCTTTCTGGCGTTTACCATCTTCGTAGAATGCGCTCTTCTTGTTACTACCTGCTAGACCTAAGTGAGAAACTTCTGCTTCACCAGGGCCGTTTACCACACAACCGATGATAGACACATCCATTGGCGTGATGATGTCTTCTAAACGTTGCTCCAGTGCATTCACCGTACCAATCACATCGAATTCTTGGCGTGAGCAGCTTGGGCACGCAATAAAGTTGATGCCTCGAGAGCGAATGCGCAGAGATTTAAGGATGTCGAAACCGACTTTGATTTCTTCAACTGGATCGGCAGCCAAAGAGATACGCAGCGTATCGCCTATCCCTTCAGATAACAGCATACCTAAGCCAACAGATGACTTAACAGCGCCAGCTCGAGCACCACCCGCCTCTGTGATACCTAAATGAAGAGGCTGATCGATTTTCTTCGCCAGCAGACGATATGAATCCACCGCAAGAAAAACGTCTGAAGCTTTCACGCTAACTTTAAATTGGTCAAAGTTAAGACGATCGAGATGATCTACGTGACGCATCGCCGATTCAACCAAGGCTTCTGGCGTAGGCTCACCGTATTTCATCTGTAGATCTTTTTCCAAAGATCCACCATTGACACCAATACGGATCGGGATGTTTTTATCGCGAGCGCAATCAACAACAGCGCGAATGCGCTCTTCATTGCCGATGTTACCAGGGTTGATACGTAAACAGTCAACTCCGTACTCCGCAACTTTCAGCGCGATACGATAGTCGAAATGAATATCAGCCACTAATGGTACAGAAACTTGCTGTTTAATCAGTTTGAAAGCTTCTGCTGCGTCCATCGTAGGTACAGAAACTCGAACGATATCTGCGCCGACTTTTTCTAGTGCTCGGATTTGAGCGACTGTCGCTTCTACGTCAGTCGTGCGAGTGTTAGTCATTGACTGTACTGCAATTGGCGCACCATCACCAATTGGCACATCACCCACATAAATACGCGTCGATTTACGACGAATAATTGGAGATTCGTGTTGCATAATTTTTTATAACGGTAGAGTGAATCTAGCTACTTTGCCTGAAGTATACCCAGAAAGGTCGACAGGTTCACTTGCAAATGTCATTGTAACCCCTTCCGGTGCGCCTAATATCACTTTAAATGGCGCTTTTCCGGTAAGTTCTACATCTTGTCCTGGCTTATGAGTACCACTTACCAGCGTTTTACCATTGGTGTCTTTTACTTGAATCCAACAGTCCGCTTTAAACTTCATAGTAAGAAGTGTCATGCCTTCAGGTACTACTGGCGCAGGCTGTTCCTCTTCCGCCGCTTCAATCACGGCAACAGGTTCTTCAGAATCTACGCTTGTTGTATTTTCAGTTTCAGTCAGCAAAGGATCCGCCCCTTGCTCAACGGGTGCTTCAGTCAATTCAGCAACACCTTCATTAGTTGAAGCAACTTCTTCAGGAGTGCTTGCGATTAACTCTTCAGCCGTCATCAAATCGATATCAGCTAATTCTTGAGCAGTGGGCTGCGGCGCTTCAACACTCGAATCCGTTACTTCCTTAGTTAGGCTATTTTCTTGTTGGTTTTGCCACCACCATGCCGCTGAAATGCCAATAATGACCAGCCCGATAACCCAAGTAAGGAGCATAATACGGCTATTGTGCTTCTCGTCTTTTGTTTTACGAGAGAAGCTTTGCATTTCAATTTCTTGCTCTTGAGGCTGAGCATCGGCAGTCTGCTCTAACGCCGTCAAAACCACCTTCTCATCAAGACCTACGAATTTAGCGTAAGAGCGTAAGTAACCACGCGTAAATGTCGCGACTTGTTGAGATTCAAATCGGTTATTTTCAATATCTTCAATCACAGAAATGCGAAGCCTCAGGCGATCGGCAACTTGCTTTTGGCTCATTCCCAAGGATTCACGTTTGTTTTTCAGTAATGTGCCAGCTTCAATAGAGAGTGGCACTTCATTCGTATTTTCGTGTTCTGTCATAATGGCGGTATTTAATCTGTTTTAGTGGCTAACGTGGTCATGTATTTTCGTTATTGTTCTTAAGCCTCTTTAAAGATAGCTAGCCTAAACGCGTTAACCAAAAATAATAATTTTAAGAAACTCTCAGCGATCTGAGTGCGAATACCCGTTTTGCAAAAATCAGCAAAACGTATGTGAGAAAGTGCTGAGAATTATCGGTGTCATCGTTAGTGTTACATATCATGATAAGCGAATGCGCAACGAAGACAAAAACTCTTTACACTCAAACTAACAGATAGCTCAAGCTTTTGTCCAAACTTTGACAAAGGAATTCGAAATTATACCCAAATAACCTTAAGTTGAAGAGTGATAGTCACAAATCTTTGCGAAAATGTCCTAAACAATAAACAAAATAGCCAGAGCGAATGGCTCTGGCTATTTTTGAATTCCGGTCGTTTATACAGCTTTCACTTCAATGGTATCGGCACCGCGTGACGCTTTCAGCATTGCCGTACGTTTAGTTCGGTCAATTACATCACCGACCAACTGACCACATGCGGCATCAATGTCATCACCACGTGTTTTACGAACCGTAACTGTGTGCTCGTATTGCATCAATGTTTTTTGGAAGCGATCAATACGTGAGTTACTTGGTTTCTTGTAAGGTGAACCTGGGTACGGGTTAAACGGAATCAAGTTAATCTTACATGGTGTGTCTTTCATCAATTCAGCCAGCTCGCGTGCATGGTCCATGTCATCGTTCACATGATCAAGCAACACGTACTCGACTGTTACCTTGCCACGGTTTGCATTCGATGAAGCAATGTAACGACGAACGGATGCTAGGAAATCTTGAATATCCCAACGATCGTTAATTGGCATGATTTCACTACGCAGCTTATCATTTGGCGCATGAAGAGAGATCGCCAACGCAACGTCGATTTTGCCCGTCATCTGATCAAGACCAGAAACCACACCTGATGTTGATACGGTTACGCGACGCTTCGACAAACCAAAGCCAAGGTCATCCAGCATTAACTCCAATGCAGGAATCAAGTTCTTCATATTAAGAAGCGGCTCACCCATGCCCATCATCACGACGTTCGTAATTGGGCGACGGCCTGTTTCTTTCTCAAGACCAATTTCACGTGCAGCACGCCACACCTGACCGATGATCTCTGAAACTTTCAAGTTACGGTTAAAGCCCTGCTGTGCTGTTGAGCAGAACTTACATTCCAATGCACAACCTACTTGAGAAGATACACAAAGCGTTGCGCGATCATCTTCTGGAATGTAAACCGTTTCTACATCCTGATCACCAACCTTCATTGCCCACTTGATCGTGCCGTCTGAAGAATGCTGAGCTTCTGCTACAGTTGGTGCTTTAATTTCACACTTGTGTAAAAGCTTTTCGCGCAGCTTCTTGTTGATGTTTGTCATTTTTTCGAAGTCATCTACACCGAAATGGTAGATCCACTTCATAACCTGATCGGCACGAAACGCTTTCTCGCCAAGTTCTTCCGCGAAAAACTGACGCATGCCTTTGCGATCAAAGTCGAGTAGATTGATTTTTTCAGTGGTCATGTTGCCTCTCAATGACTGAAACAAGAATAAGGGCGCGAATTGTACAGCCTTTATTCAGCGACAACAAGGGGTGTAAGACCCTGAGTTTGCTAAGGCATTAAAATAAAAACGATTAAATTTTAATCAGACTTTACGGTGAGAATAATGATTAGACAACCGACAGCAAAAGCGTAGAAGTGGTGCAGAGAAAGCAGTGAGAACAAACACACGTAACTAAGCTTTCCCCCCTGTAAGGTGCTCAGATTAGCCAACGTCTTCGCGAGTACTTACGAATGAACTCGCCGATGAAATGGAGAACACGGAATAAAAAACCTCGGACAAATCCGAGGTTGTTACGAACTAGATCATCACGCAAAAGTGATGCATGAACGAGTTAGCGAGAGAAAACTTCTGATTCAGGGAAGAAAAACTCAATTTCACGAGCGGCAGACTCAGGGCTATCGGAACCATGAACTGAATTGTGACGCATGCTGAGTGCGTAATCAGCACGCAAAGTGCCGCATGCCGCTTCCTCTGGGTTGGTTTTACCCATTAGCTCGCGGTAACGTGCAATCGCATTTTCACCTTCCAATACCTGAACCATAATAGGACCAGATGTCATGAACTCTTTTAGAGGAGGGAAAAACTCTTTACCTTCATGCTCTGCATAAAAGCCGCTTGCCTGATCTTCTGTCAGGTGAACCATTTTGGCAGCGATGATACGTAGGCCAGCCTTTTCAATACGATTGTAGATTTCACCAATTAGGTTTCGCTCTACAGCATCAGGCTTAATGATTGAAAATGTTCTTTCTAGAGCCATAAAATTTCCTTTCTGTACTTGTAATAATAGTTGTGCTTTTAAAGTGACTTACTGGGTAAGAGCAGCACTCAAACAAGAGAGTGCTGCAATCAATCTTATTTTCCAGCTTGCTCATTGAGGAAACGAGCAAGTGTACGAACACCCATACCCGTTGCTCCCGCAGCCCATTTATCAGAAGCGGCTTTACGATACGTACCCGCACAGTCGAAATGTAACCAGCCTTTTTTGTAGTCCTCAACGAAGTAAGACAAGAATGCAGCTGCAGTACTTGCACCTGGAGAATAATCACCAGAGCTGATATTCGATAAATCGGCAAAATTAGATGGCAGCATTTCTCGATGGAAATCAGCAAGTGGTAGCGGCCACAAGCCTTCTTTTTCCTGGTTTGCCGCCGTAAGCGCTTGATGCGATAGCTCATCATCAAAGCTCATTAGCGCATGGTAATCGTTACCTAACGCATTCTTCGCTGCGCCTGTTAACGTCGCGCAGTCAATGATTAACTCAGGCTTTTGCTCACTGGCGTAGATAAGACCGTCTGCAAGCACCAAGCGACCTTCCGCGTCGGTATTCATAATCTCAACGGTTTTGCCGTTTTTGTAAGTGATGATGTCGCCAAGCTTAAGGGCACGGCCAGAAACCATGTTCTCAGCACAACACAAGATCAGTTTTACGCGCTTGTTTAAACCGCGCAAGATAGCTAATCCTAGGCCACCAGTTATAGTACCCGAGCCACCCATATCTGCTTTCATTGCACTCATGAAGGTAGAAGGCTTCAAGCTGTAACCACCGGAATCAAAGGTGATGCCTTTACCCACAAGACATGCGAATACAGGTGCGTTTTCGTCACCAGTTGGGTTGTAGTCTAACTGAAGCATCGCAGAAGTACGCTCAGAACCACGGCCTACTGCGTAAATACCTTCCCAACCTTCTGCCAACAAGTCTTTGTCTTTGACGATACGAGCTGTCACCGTGCCTTTCGGCGCAACAGATTTGATGAATTCAGCAGCCATTGTCGCTAGCTGACGAGGAGCAACTTCTTCTGCCGTTTTGTTGATAATATCGCGGGTAAAATCAGTCGAAGTAATACGAGCTTGAAGCTCTGCTTGATCTTCATCAGACAATGCAGCCCACTCAACTGAGCCATGTTTTTTAGGGTTACGGAACCCTTGGTGGAAAGCCCATACGCTCTCTAGATCCCAGTTATCACCAGAAAGAAAAATAGAACGAATTCCTTGGCCATCTAGCTGACGAGCTGCACGTTGAATTGCGCCGAGATCATAACCTTCACCTAAGTGAATAGTTGCGCCGTTTTCAGCGAATGAAAGCAGTGCTTTTTCACCCCAATGTGGTGCTGCCGACTCTTGACTTAAAAATACAGACATCTGTGTAGACATGGTTTCTCCTTGTCTTATAGCAGCGTTGCCTACGCTGCTTCTTTTTAATAACTCACGGATGTTAGCATTATGTAGGGCAAAAATGTCAATTGGATAAAAAAACGGACCTAAAGGTCCGCTTTTTTTAGTAAGAATTGTTAACTAGGCTGTGTTTTACAGACTTAGTCTGCTTCGTCCATCCAGCACATGATAACGGCTTCTAGAATCTTTTCATTAGAACGGTTTGGCTCATCGTCAAACTCATCTAACTCCATGATCCATTGATGAAGATCGGTAAAACGCACTGTTTTTGGATCGACATCTGGAAACTTGTCACAAAGTTCAATCGCGATATCGCGAGAATCTGTCCATTTCATTGCTCATCTTCCTTTTGCTTCTTCCCTATATTGGGAAGATAGTTTTAGTGATCTTCTGAAGCGTGGTTTAGTGTGTATTTAGGAATTTCTACCACCAAGTCTTCATCAGCGATTCTCGCCTGACACCCTAGGCGTGACTCAGGCTCTAGACCCCACGCTTTATCTAGCATGTCGTCTTCTAGTTCTTCACTTTCTTCTAGTGAATCAAAACCTTCACGGATGATTACGTGGCAGGTAGTACACGCACATGACTTCTCACACGCATGTTCAATACCGATACCGTTTTTTAGCGCTACGTCTAGAACGGTGTCACCAGAGTTTGCTTCCAACACTGCACCTTCTGGGCACAAATCGTCGTGTGGTAATACAATAATCTTAGGCATAACTACTTATCTCTTATATATCGTCTACTGATTGACCTGACAACGCAGCTCGAATCGATTTATCCATACGGCGTGATGCGAAATCTTGGCTCGCTTTATCGGTATCTTTAATGCCTTGCTCTATCGCATCTGCATCATCACCATTACGCAGCTCAATCAAGGCTTCGATGGCTTTAATCAAGTTTTGTTTCTCTTGTTCTGATAGTAAGTCATCACCATCAGCTTGCATCGCTGCAATCAAACCTTCTATCACTCGGTCAGCTTCAACACGCTGCTCAGCTAAGGCACGAGCTTGCATGTCTTCTTTTGCGTGCGTCATTGAATCACGCAACATATCCGCCACTTCATTGTCACTTAAGCCGTAAGAAGGTTTTACTTGAATCTCTGATTGAACACCAGTGCTCTTCTCCATTGCCGTAACAGAAAGAAGGCCATCTGCGTCAACTTGGTAAGTCACGCGAATATGTGCCGCACCCGCTGCCATCGGAGGAATACCTTTTAACGAGAAGCGAGCAAGTGAACGACAGTCATCAACCATTTCACGTTCACCTTGTACCACATGAACACTCATCGCCGTTTGGCCATCTTTGAATGTGGTAAATTCTTGCGCACGCGCAACGGGAATCGTAGTGTTGCGGGGGATGATCTTCTCGACCAAACCACCCATGGTTTCAATACCGAGCGACAGTGGAATCACATCAAGAAGCAACATTTCAGAGTCAGGTTTGTTACCCGCTAGGATATCAGCTTGAATACCCGCACCGATTGCAACAACTTCATCTGGGTTAATGCTTGTCAGTGGTGTACGGCCAAAGAATTCGCCAACCATTTCTCGTACAAGCAATGTGCGTGTTGAGCCACCAACCATGACGACCTCGAGTACTTCATCTGCGTCGACATCCGCATCTTTTAATGCGCGACGACAAGACATCAGGGTTTTCTTCACTAGCGGACGAATCAGATCTTCGAACTGCTCGCGAGTCACGGTGCCTTTCCAACCAAAAACGTCAACGTCAACACTGTCTTGCTCAGAGAAAGCAATCTTAGCTTCAGTAGCAATGTTCAACAGTGTACGGTTCTTTTCTGCAGAAAGCGGCGCTTCTAGACCCGCTTGCTCCATTAAATAATCGGCAAATAGATGGTCGAAGTCGTCACCGCCTAATGCAGAATCGCCACCTGTTGCTAATACTTCAAATACGCCTTTCGATAAACGTAGGATAGAGATATCAAAAGTACCGCCACCTAGATCGTAAACCGCAATCACACCTTCTTGACCAGAGTCTAGGCCATAAGCAATTGCCGCAGCGGTTGGTTCATTAAGTAGACGGAGAACATGAAGACCAGCTAATTTCGCCGCATCTTTTGTACCTGCACGTTGCGCGTCATCAAAGTAAGCAGGAACGGTAATAACGACACCTGCTAACTCACCACCTAACGTATCTTCAGCTCGCTTACCCAATACTTTTAGGATGTCCGCAGATACTTCAATCGGGTTTTTGTCACCTTGAGGTGTTTGCAGAATTGGCAGGCCGTTTTCACTCTCTTTAAAACGATAAGGAAGTGAAGAGTAACGGGACTGAATGTCCTTTAATGAACGACCGATCAAACGTTTTACAGAGATAATCGTGTTCTCTGGTTCAAACTCTGCTTTGGCTTTGGCTTCGTGGCCGACCGTTAACGTTTCCTCAGCGTAATTAACGACTGAAGGTAAAATAGTACGGCCCTGCTCGTCCGCAAGTGGAGTTGCATCGCCGCTACGTACAGAAGCAACCAAAGAGTTGGTAGTACCTAAGTCGATACCCGCTGCTAACTTATGCTCATGAGGTGCCGAGCTTTGGCCCGGTTCTGCGATTTGAAGTAGTGCCATGATAGGTCCTTGTCACGCTTACTAGCCGAGGAGTTTGTCTTCGACTAGCTCAATTTCGTTCTTTAGTTTGGCAATGAATTTTAGCTTACGAACTCGGTCTGCGGCTTCAGCCCATAGACCATCATCAAGCTCTTGCTCGACGCTTGCCAGATGCTGTTTGTACATTTTGCTGACCTTAGAGTCGAAGTCAAAAAGCGCCGATTCAGGATCGGAGTTGTCAGCAATCTCTTCCAGTTCTTCGCGCAGTTCCATTTGCTCCATTAAGAACATCGGATCTTGCATCGTTTGCTGTTCACCTCGGATCTCAACACCTTGCTCTGCGAGGATATACTCGGCGCGAGAAATAGGATTTTTCAGAACTTGATAGGCATCGTTGATTTGCGCCGCCTTTTGCACCGCCATCAAACGGTCACGTTCTGAGCCCGTTGCAAAGTTATCCGGGTGGAAGCGTTTTTGTAGTTCTCGGAACTGAGAAGAAAGAAGGCTACCATCCAGCTTAAACTGACTTGGTAGCCCAAATAATTCAAAGTGATTCATTAAGTTCGGGTCCTAGTAAAGCCTTCCGGACTCGTTTGCCCAGAAGGACAATCAATTAGACGTTGAAGCTTTCACCACAACCACATTCACTTTTCGCGTTAGGGTTGTTGAATTCAAAACCTTCATTCAACCCTTCTTTCACGTAATCCAATTCAGTACCATCTAGGTACACTAAGCTCTTTTGATCGATGATAATTTTCACTCCAGAGAGTTCAAATACTTCGTCTTCTTCATTGAGCTCATCAACAAACTCAAGTACGTATGCCATGCCGGAACAACCAGTCGTCTTCACTCCAAGACGTAAACCGATACCTTTGCCTCGGTTATCTAGGAATGCTCTTACGCGACTTGCCGCTGATTCTGTCATTGTGATGGCCATACTGCACCTTAGTCTGTCTAAATTTCGATTGGAATGGGAGCGTCAAAGCTCCCATTATATTACGGAATAATTATTCTTGGTGTTTTTTCTTGTAGTCAGCAACCGCTGCTTTGATTGCATCTTCAGCAAGAATAGAACAGTGAACTTTCACTGGTGGAAGCTCTAGCTCTTCAGCAATCTCAGAGTTTTTAATTGCTGCCGCTTCATCAACTGACTTACCTTTTACCCACTCAGTTACTAGTGAGCTTGATGCGATTGCACTACCACAACCGTATGTTTTGAACTTCGCATCTTCGATGATACCTTCAGGTGTCACTTTGATTTGAAGCTTCATTACGTCACCACACGCAGGAGCGCCAACCATGCCGCTACCTACTGATGGATCTTCTTTATCGAATGAACCAACGTTACGTGGGTTCTCGTAGTGATCAATTACTTTTTCGCTGTATGCCATGATAAATTACCTCGAATCCTCTATTTCAATCCCTGAGATTAATGGTGAGCCCATTCAACAGTGCTCAAATCAATCCCTTCTTTGTACATATCCCATAGAGGAGACATGTCGCGTAGCTTAGTCACTGCAACGCGGATTTGTTCAATTGCGTAATCAATTTCTTCTTCAGTCGTGAAACGACCAAACGAGAAACGAACCGAGCTGTGAGCCAATTCGTCATCCATGCCTAGGGCACGAAGAACGTAAGAAGGCTCAAGGCTTGCAGACGTACAAGCACTACCAGAAGATACCGCTAGATCTTTAAGCGACATTAGTAGTGATTCACCTTCTACGAATGCGAAACTGATGTTTAGGTTGTGTGGTACACGCTGCTCAAAGTCACCGTTTACCGTCACTGCTTCTAAGTCTTTCACGCCATCAAAAAGACGGTTACGAAGCGCTAAAGCATGATCGTAATCTTTTTGCATGTCTTCTTTTGCAATACGGAATGCTTCACCCATACCTACGATTTGGTGAGTAGGTAGTGTACCAGAGCGGAAACCACGCTCATGGCCGCCACCGTGCATTTGCGCTTCAAGACGAATACGAGGCTTACGACGAACGTAAAGTGCACCGATGCCTTTAGGGCCATAAACTTTGTGAGCAGAAAGCGAAATTAGGTCAACTTTCATCTCTTGAACGTCGATTGGTAATTTACCTGCAGATTGCGCTGCATCCACGTGGAAAACAATTTTACGCTCACGACACAATTCGCCGATCGCTGTAATGTCTTGAACCACACCAATCTCGTTGTTTACGTGCATAATAGACACAAGCACTGTGTCATCACGCATTGCCGCTTTAAGCTTCTCTAGATCGATCAAGCCATTTGATTCTGGCTCAAGGTAAGTCACTTCAAAGCCTTCACGCTCAAGTTGACGACATGGGTCAAGAACGGCTTTGTGCTCTGTTTTACAAGTGATTACGTGCTTGCCTTTCTTCGAGTAAAAGTGCGCTGCACCTTTAATAGCAAGGTTGTCTGATTCTGTCGCACCAGATGTAAATACGATTTCGCGAGGATCTGCATTTAGAAGGTCAGCAATTTGCTCACGAGCAGTATCGACCGCTTCTTCTGCCTGCCAGCCGTAACGGTGCGAACGCGACGCTGGGTTGCCAAATGTGCCATCCATTGTCATGTACTGAACCATTTTTTCAGCAACACGTGGATCAACTGGACATGTAGCGGAATAATCAAGATAAATCGGCAGTTTCATTCTCTACTCCAATGTAAAAAGCTGACCGCTAAGAGCGGACGTTTACACCGATGGGCGCGGCGGTTGTATTTTTGTTTGATAGCCCATGGGTTACCGCCAGATCAATGTCCTGACGATCAGAAATTTCGAGTACTTCATTGTCTGTCATCAACTCACCAAGAGTGATGTTATTCAAAAAGTCACTAATGCGAGAGCTTAGGTCACGCCACAGCGTGTGAGTAAGGCAACGTGTTCCACCTTGGCAATCTCCTTTACCTTGGCATTTGGTTGCATCTACTGACTCATCAACGGCAGCAATCACGGTACCAATAGCGATACTGTGAGCGTCGGCACCAAGTCGGTAACCACCACCAGGACCACGAACGCTGGCAACGAGACCTGCTTTACGCAATTTTGAAAATAGCTGCTCTAAGTAAGAGAGCGAGATCCCTTGACGCTCTGAAATATCAGCCAGAGGTACAGGGTTTTGTTGCGAATGCAGTGCCACATCCAGCATGGCTGTCACCGCATATCTTCCTTTAGATGTAAGTTTCATACCACACCGTATCCACATGGTTTGTAATGGTTAAGATTTTTCCATACCTGAGTAATTTGGTCAAGTATTTATTTGACCATTTTACTCAGGTATTCATCCTTACACCTAAAGTGGTTATTATTCACTCAGAACTTCTTTTCTATCGAAGTCAAAACGCCTCGTAGAATATTAAGTTCTTGGGTTTCTGGTCGAGCACGAGAGAACAAACGGCGCAACTTATTCATCACCTGTCCAGGTTGCTCTTTGTTAATAAACTGGGTCTCAACCATCACCTTTTCAAGATGCTCGAAGAACATTTCGAGTTCTCGATGACGCGGGTATTCTTCCGATTCATTTGGGGAAAACTGTCTTTGCTCTAAGTTCAAGTGTGCAACTCGCACTTCGTAACTGAGAGTTTGTACAGCCATCGCTAGGTTAAGCGAGCTGTACTCAGGATTAGCGGGAATACAAACATGGTAGTGGCACTTTTGTAGCTCTTCGTTTGTCAAACCAGTTCTTTCTCGGCCAAACACGAGCGCAACCGGATGCTTTCGGCCTTCAACTGCAAATTTCTCACCGCATTCACGTGGCTCGAGCATTGGCCATTCTAATGTACGAGAGCGGGCGCTAGAACCCACAACAAGGCCACAATCTTCAACAGCTTCTTCTAATGTGCCGACAATCTTTGCATTTTGAGCAATATCACCAGCACCCGCAGCTAAAGCAAGAGTTTGTTCATCCACTTCACATTGTGGATCGACTAATACTAGTTGGTTTAAACCCATCACTTTCATTGCTCGAGCTGCTGAGCCAATATTGCCTGAATGAGAGGTACCTACGAGTACAATTTTTACTTGATCCAACATCTGTGTTTGCTACCTAAATTAAAACCGCAGAATGTTATCATAGTTTTTTAAGACACCCTAGAGGCAAGCAGACCTCTCTTCTCATTCTTGGTTATTGTTCTCGTCCGCAGTATGCTCTGTACACTCAACTAGTCGCATTTAGAACAAAAAATAACCACTTCCCTTTTTAATTATCTCTGGTATACTCGCCGCCGCTTTCATTTGTTCTTTAACATCCGTTGGGAAATTCGTATGCATCCAATGCTAAACATTGCTATTCGCGCTGCGCGAAAGGCTGGCAATCATATTGCTAAATCATTAGAAAACACTGATAAAGTAGAATCTACTCTTAAAGGCACTAATGACTTTGTCACTAACGTAGACAAAGAAGCAGAATACATCATCATCGATACTATCAAGCAGTCTTACCCTGAGCACTGTATCGTTGCTGAAGAACAAGGTCTTATCGAAGGTAAAGATAAAGACGTACAATGGATCATCGACCCACTGGATGGCACCACTAACTTTGTAAAAGGTTACCCAACTTTCGCGGTTTCTATCGCTGTTCGTATTAAGGGTAAAACTGAAGTTGCTTGTGTTTACGATCCAATGCAAAACGAGCTATTCACTGCACAACGCGGTGCCGGCGCTCAACTAAACAGTGCACGTATTCGTGTTGCTCAACTAAAAGACCTTCAAGGTACTGTTCTAGCAACAGGCTTCCCATTCAAGCAGAAACAACACGCTGAGTCTTACATCAAGATCGTTGGTGCGCTATTCACTGAGTGTGCTGATTTCCGTCGTAGCGGCTCTGCTGCTCTAGACCTTTGTTACGTGGCTGCTGGCCGTGTTGATGGTTACTTCGAGCTAGGCCTAAAACCTTGGGATATGGCAGCAGGTGAGCTTATTGCTCGTGAAGCTGGCGCAATCCTAACAGACTTTGCTGGCGGCACTGACTACATGAAGTCTGGTAACATCGTTGCTTCAAGCGCTCGTGGCGTAAAATCTATCCTTAAGCACATTCGCGAAAACGGTAACAGCGCGATCCTTAAGTAATATTTGAAAGTCATATATAGCCCGTCACGCTGATGACTTTAGAAAGCCCCGCTCATTGAGCAGGGCTTTTTTGTATCTACTGCTTCGTATCGACTTAGCTGTAGCTGAAGGCTCTTCATACAGAGAGGCTCTACAAGCTCACGACTCTATTCAGATACAAAAAAACCGCTGATTGCTCAGCGGTTTTTGTTTTCGGTTCTCAATCTGCCTTATGGCATTTCGTCGAACTCTGCACCTTCTTTTTCTACTTGAGGTGGCATCAAGTGCTCTTTCTGGATACCCAGTCTTAGAGCCAGTGCTGATGCTACGTAGATAGAAGAGTAAGTACCTACAGTGATACCGAGTAAAAGTGCGGTTGCAAAGCCGTGAATCATAGCACCACCCTGCATGAACAGTGCAATTACCACGAACAACGTCGTACCAGATGTAATCAATGTACGGCTCAACGTTTGAGTGATTGAGGCGTCCATAATGTCTGAAGGTTCGCCCTTACGCATCTTACGGAAGTTTTCACGAATCCGGTCAAATACAACGATGGTATCGTTGAGTGAGTAGCCCACAACCGTCAGTAGCGCAGCTACGATGGTCAGGTCAACTTCAATTTGTAGAAACGAGAAGACACCTAGCGTGATAATAATATCGTGAGCCAATGCCATTACCGCACCAGCCGCTAGACGCCATTCAAATCGCATCGATACATAAAGCAGGATACAGATCAGCGATACCAAGATCGCTAGACCACCAGCTTCTGTTAGCTCATCACCAACGTTGGGACCTACGAACTCAATACGACGCATTTCTACGCTTTCGCCAGTACCATCTTTGATAGCACCAATGATTTGGTTACCTAGCGTTTCACCAGAAACGTCATCACGTGGACGAAGACGAACCATGACTTCACGAGCACTACCGAAGTTTTGTACTGTCGCATCGCCAAAGCCTTTTGAATCTAGTGCTGCACGAATCTCTTCAAGGTTTGCTGGCTGTTCAAAACCTACCTCGATAAGCGTACCGCCAGTGAAATCTAGACCCCAATTAAGCCACTTGGTTGACAAAGTGAAGATAGAAGCAGCAATCATTATAATTGAAAAAACGAATGCTACTTTCGACCAACGCATAAAGCCGATCGTCTTCTCTGCTTTTAGAATTTGAAACATATTAATTCCCAGCCTTAGATCGACAATTTATCAACGCGTTTGCCACCGTAGATCAGGTTCACGATACAACGTGTACCAATAATGGCGGTGAACATTGAAGTTAAGATACCGATAGATAGAGTAACTGCGAAACCTTTCACCGCACCTGTACCGACCGCAAATAGAATGATTGCAGTAATTAGTGTTGTGATGTTCGCATCAGCAATCGTGCTGAATGCATTCGCATAACCTTGGTGAATCGCTTGTTGTGGACTACGTCCATCACGAATTTCTTCACGGATACGCTCGAAGATCAGTACGTTCGCATCAACCGCCATACCGACTGTTAACACGATACCGGCTATCCCCGGAAGCGTCATGGTAGCGCCTGGAATCATCGACATAACACCAATGATAAGCACCAAGTTTGCCATTAGAGCGATGTTTGCAATCAAACCAAAGCCGCGGTAGTAAAGCAGCGTAAATAGCATTACGGCAACCATACCCCAGATACATGCTTGGATACCCATATCGATGTTTTGCTGGCCCATTGATGGACCAATGGTACGTTCTTCAACGATAGAGATAGGTGCAATCAGTGCACCAGCACGTAGTAAAAGTGCTAGGTTGTGTGCTTCTGCAGCAGAGTCGATACCTGTGATACGGAAGTTACGACCAAGAGCCGATTGAATCGTTGCTTGGTTGATGACTTCTTCATGCTTATCCAGAATAACTTTGCCTTCAGGCGTACGACGGCCACTGTCTTTGTATTCTGCAAACACGGTAGCCATTAGCTTACCAATGTTCTTCTTAGAGAACGCAGACATCTTATTACCACCTTCGCTGTCTAGCGAGATGTTAACTTGTGGACGACCATATTCATCAACACTTGAGCTTGCATCTGTGATGCTTTGACCGCCAAGAATAACGCGCTTCTTAAGCACAACTGGGCGACCATCACGGTCCATCTTGATTTCACTACCTGCTGGCGCACGACCATTTGCCGCTGCCGATAGGTCAGCTTTATCATCAACTTCACGGAATTCAAGCGTTGCCGTAGCTCCGAGAATTTCTTTTGCACGAGCAGTGTCTTGAACACCAGGCAGTTCAACCACAATGCGACTAGCACCTTGACGTTGAACCAATGGTTCCGCAACACCTAGTTCGTTGACACGATTACGTAAAATCGTAATGTTTTGCTCAACAGCATAGTTACGGATCTCTTGTAAACGTTGCTCAGTAAAGGTTGCAGTAAGAGCGTAACGGCCATTTGAATCAGAATCGACAAAAATCATGTCCGGGTGATTCTTTTCTAGCGTTGCTTTCGCTTCTGCTAATTGCTCTTCGTTACGCAACAACACTTCTACCGCTTCTTTTCCAGAAGGGCGGATTGCACGGTAACGAATCTTGGCGTCACGAAGTTCGCTACGGAAAGCTTCTTCTTGTTGACCAACAAGCTTTTCCATCGCTGCATCCATATCCACTTCCATTAAGAAGTGAACACCACCGCGAAGGTCAAGACCTAGCTTCAATGGTGACGCGCCAATCGCTTCTAGCCAATCGGGTGTAGAAGGTGCAAGGTTAAGTGCAACAATTGTGTCTTTGCCTAGCGCTTCGCTGATGACATCACGAGCACTGATTTGTGTGTCAGTGTCGTTAAAACGAACAAGAATTGATCCATCTTCGAGAGCAATGGATTTATGAGAAAGTTGCTCTTTGTTAAGAGCAGTAGTGACAGCATCCAGCGTTGACATATCTACAGAGGCGCCACGCGCCCCTGTAACTTGAATAGCCGGATCTTCACCGTAGATATTTGGAAGTGCGTATAACGCAGCGGTGATGATGGCAAAAAGCACCATCAAGTACTTCCATAATGGATAACGGTTTAGCACAGCGAGGATCCTTTAGCTGTTTTATAGAGACTTAAGCGTACCTTTTGGTAGCACTGCAGTGATGAAGTCTTTCTTGATTACTACTTCATTGTTCGCGTTAAGCTCAATTGAAATGTAGTCATTGTCTTCAGCAATCTTAGTGATTTTACCCACTAGGCCACCGCTAGTTAAAACTTCGTCGCCTTTGCCCATAGAAGCCATTAGGTTTTTGTGTTCTTTTACGCGTTTCGCTTGTGGGCGGTAAATCATGAAGTAAAAGATCACTGCGAACATGCCAAGCATGATTAGCATTTCAAAACCACCGCCTGCTGGCGCGCCTTCTGCTGCTGCGTGAGCCTGAGAAATAAACATTAAAACATCCTCATTATATTTTATTGATAATCAAACAAATTGGGCTTTCGCATTTTAGATTCAAGTCTGAGAGTAACTAATAGAGATCGCTCTCTCAAAAATAACGTGCGTTAGCCTACTTTATTAGCAAAAGCCTCTGGCGACATGCCAAAGGCTTTAATTCTTTTAGTTTTTCAATTACTGCTCTTTTGCTAGTGGTGGCACTTCACGGCCACGACGCTCATAGAACTCAGTAACAAATTCATCGAAGCGATCTTCATCAATTGCTTTACGAATGCTTTCCATCAGACGCTGGTAGTAACGCAGGTTATGGATTGTATTCAAGCGAGCGCCTAAGATTTCATTACAACGCTCTAAATGGTGAAGGTACGACTTGCTGTAGTTTTGACAAGTGTAACAGTCACAATGCGGATCCAATGGTGTTGTATCCGTTTTATGTTTCGCATTACGGATCTTGATCACACCACCAGTCACAAATAAGTGACCATTACGTGCGTTACGCGTTGGCATTACACAGTCAAACATGTCGATACCACGACGAACACCTTCAACCAAGTCTTCTGGCTTACCTACGCCCATCAAGTAGCGAGGTTTGTCTTCAGGAAGTTGAGGACAAGTATGCTCAAGAATACGGTGCATGTCTTCTTTAGGCTCACCTACTGCCAAACCACCAACCGCATAACCGTCAAAACCGATTTCCGTTAGACCTTTTACCGACACATCACGTAAATCTTCGTAAACACCACCTTGAACAATACCAAATAGGTTGTTTGGGTTTTCTAGCTTCTCGAAGTGGTCACGTGAACGCTGTGCCCAGCGTAATGACATTTCCATCGATTTCTTCGCTTCATCATGTGTCGCTGGGTATGGCGTGCACTCGTCAAAAATCATAACAATATCAGAGCCCAGGTCTTTTTGAATTTCCATCGACTTTTCTGCGTCCATGAAAATCTTGTCACCGTTTACTGGGTTACGAAAATGTACACCTTCTTCAGTGATCGTACGCATCTTACCAAGGCTGAATACTTGAAAGCCGCCTGAATCAGTAAGAATAGGACCGTGCCAGTTCATAAAATCGTGCAGGTCACCGTGCATTTTCATCACTTCTTGACCAGGACGTAGCCACAGGTGGAACGTATTACCTAGCAGAATTTCTGCACCAGTACCTTTTACTTCTTCTGGTGTCATACCTTTAACGGTACCGTAAGTACCTACTGGCATGAACGCAGGAGTTTGAACAGTGCCGCGTTCGAAAGTCAGTTGACCACGACGTGCATTGCCGTTTTTCTTCTTAAGATCGAATTTTAATTTCACGATGCCTCCGGGTGTCAGAGAAACAGTCTGACTGAGTGTTTAGGGCTCTACCCTACTTTAAGGAGCGGTCGCTTTTCCTTGCGAGAGACAAAGCAATGGATGCTTTATTTCCTAGCTTACTGCTAGCACTCGTAAATCTATTTTTAACTACGCCGTTTTCTTCTTGATGAACATTGAATCGCCATACGAGAAGAAACGGTATTTGTTTTCCACCGCATGTTTGTAAGCATTCATTGTGTTCTCGTATCCAGCAAATGCACTCACCAACATGATCAATGTTGATTCAGGCAAGTGGAAGTTGGTGATCAAGCAATCCACTAGCTGATATTCGTAACCAGGGAAAATAAAGATTTCAGTATCGCCAAAGAATGGGGCCAGCTCAGTCCCTTTTTGCAATGCGTCTTGCGCTGCACTTTCAAGTGAACGCACAGATGTGGTACCAACAGCAATAATTCGTCCGCCACGCGCTTTCGTCGCTTTAATTGCGTCGACGACTTCTTGTGGTACTTCTACGTACTCGGCATGCATGTGGTGATCGTTGATATTTTCCACTTTTACTGGCTGGAATGTACCCGCCCCAACGTGCAAAGTAACGTAAGCAAACTCTGCACCTTTCGCTTTGATTTTCTCCAAGAGAACATCATCAAAGTGAAGGCCCGCCGTCGGTGCCGCAACCGCACCTGGCTTTTGATTATATACCGTTTGGTAACGCTCTTTATCTGCATCTTCGTCTGGACGGTCGATGTAAGGAGGAAGCGGCATATGGCCGATTTCTTCCAGAATTTCTAGTACCGTCTTATCAGAACTAAATTTCAGTTCAAATAAAGCATCATGGCGTGCAACCATTTCTGCTGAATATTCATCATTCTCGCCAACAATAATGGTTGTACCTGGTTTTGGTGATTTAGAGCAACGAACGTGCGCGAGGATGCTTTTCTCATCCAACATGCGCTCCACCAGCACTTCTAATTTACCGCCCGATTCCTTGCGGCCAAAAAGACGAGCAGGAATAACACGAGTATTATTAAACACCACTAAGTCACCGGGTTGAACTTGGCCCAATACATCAGTAAATGTGCCATCAATGAGCTCTCCGGTATTGCCGTCCATTTGCAGCAGTCGGCTAGCGGTACGCTCTGGTTGAGGGTAGCGAGCGATGAGTTCATCTGGAAGGTCGAAATGGAAATCTGATACTTGCATGTTACTTGTCTTATCTATTGGTCAAATCACGTCTAGGCGACGATAAAATTGCGACGAGTTTTTCGCAGCAGACTAGTATATGTTTACATGCTGCAATAGCAAGCAAATCACCAGAATATAGCAGTAAAAGCCATGGTGAAGAGTGTAATAAAACGTGAAAAGCCTCGATTACTTGGCACTATTTTTAATTTGAGCCCAAAAGAGAAAACATGAAAAAAGCAAAGCAGCGTATACCGCTGCTTATTAGTTTGGCATTCCAATCGCCCTATCAAACCTCACGCTTTCGCCACAAGAATAACGGCACGAATAAACCCAATAACCAAAACCCTAGACTGCCACCTTCATCATCTGAGCCTTTGAAATCACAGTTATTGGTCGCAATGCCATCGTGACACTCTTTATTGTCACCACTTTCATTGTTAGCACTTTTGATAAAATTCGGCGCAATGATGTAACGACTTGGTGGCGCATCGGCAGTGATGTAAGACTGTACCCAGTCGTAATAGTGGCTCACCTTGGTGTAGAAACTTGGGATCGTCAAAGAGCCACACGTTGGTAGAATAAGGGGGCCGCCACTAACAATACCAATTTGTTTGCCGGTCGCCACATCGACCAACGGGCCACCACTGTCACCTTTACATGCAGAGTTGCCATATTGAGTATGGCTATCTGGCTCCAATACATGGTTTTGTGTTGGTAGCGTACAAATTTTGGTTTGGTTGTCTCTTGAATCAATGATCCCCGGAAAACTGCTGCCAATTTCTAAACGCTCATAACATTTGTCGATGGGTAAAAATGTGCTAATGGTGGTTTTGAGCGTATTAGAAGGTTCAGAAGCATCCGGCTGAGTAGCCCCCCATCCAAACACTTGCACATTTTCGACACGTTGATTGGTCAGGTAATTATCGTTCCAATCCGCCGCCAAACGTGCTTCGATACTCTCCATGTCAACTTTACTCGCTAGGTCAGCAAAGCTCGCGTTTGCCACTGGGCGCGTGAGATACAGCAACGCGATGTCTGAATCTAAACCGGTTTGGATAGGTTTCACGTTGCCATTACTGTCGGTCTCAGCTTTTGAAATCCGGGTGTAATCCGGATGAACCACAACGTGAGACACCGGATAGAAGTTATCAAGCCCTGCAGAATTAAGTTCATACACATTCGCATTCACCGACAGCTCACCCGGCGGGGTCACATAGTAGGTTGCTTCATTGGTTCCTTGTCCCATCACCACACAGTGCGCCGCAGTCAGTACCCATTGCTCTGTCAGCATCGTTCCACCACACAGCGGAAACTCTGCCATATTACTTGCTCGCAAAGCAACGCGGTCAACAGGATCGGTTTGTTCATCTCCTAACACAATCGCCTGTGTTGATGGCACACTGAATGCCGCCACTGCCAGCGCAATAAGTTTGTTACACGTTGTTCGTTTCATCTAGGTTGCTGTCTTCAATTTGGTAAGCCTGGACGTATCTTCTTCGAGAGAAGAATCTTGGAAAATCCAGCGAATAAAAATGTGCGATTCAATTCATTGGATTACCTTGGGGACACATTCAATATCAACTAAAAATGCCAACTGACTCGCACACAAACCGACTTATTCAAATTAATAAAAACACCAATAAAACACAGATTACGCAGCCCATCAGCATTGTGCTATTTAATTGATGAAAAACGAGTTAGCTCCCAGATATACAGAAAAATATTCTCTATATTTAAGAGAAGGACAATGCCGCTGGAGGTCTCTATGATCAAGGTTGAAGACATGATGACTCGTAATCCTCATACATTACTGCGCACGCACACCTTGCGTGATGCAAAAAGCATGATGGATGCGCTTGATATTCGACACATTCCGGTTGTTGATGCCAATAACCACTTACAAGGCTTGGTGACTCAACGCGACATTCTTGCTGCTCAAGAATCGAGCTTGCACCCAGATGAGGCTGAACAATCTTTTACTTTAGACACACCGCTCTACGAAATGATGCACACCAACATCATGACGGCAGAGCCTATCGCGGGGCTCAAAGAGAGCGCTATCTATATGCAAAAGCATAAAGTTGGCTGTCTACCTGTTGTCACCAAAGGTCGATTGGTCGGCATTATTACTGATAGTGACTTCGTGACGATTGCGATTAACTTATTGGAACTGCAAGAAGAAGTGGAACCTGAAGAAATCGAGCAGGAAGAGTAGTACGCAAGCGTATTCTCTTTGTTGTAAGTTTCGTTTTTACACCGGTTAAACGAAAAAAAGAGCGGCAGGGTTGCCGCTCAAAATGCCATTACTGACGCTGATTAAGGAAGTGTTTCTCTGCCAATTAGAATTGGTCTTCTTCGGTCGAACCTGTCAATGCTGTCACTGAAGAGTTACCACCTTGGATAGTATTGGTCATTCTATCGAAGTAACCTGTACCTACTTCTTGTTGGTGCGCAACAAACGTATAGCCTTTTTCAGCTGCTTGGAATTCAGGACGCTGAACTTTCTCAACATAATGACGCATACCTTCCCCTTGAGCGTAAGCGTGCGCCAGTTCAAACATGTTGAACCACATGTTGTGAATGCCTGCTAGCGTGATGAATTGGTACTTGTAGCCCATGTCTGCAAGCTCTTGTTGGAACTTAGCAATAGTTTCTGCATCTAGGTTTTTCTCCCAGTTGAATGAAGGCGAGCAGTTGTACGCCAACAATTGATCTGGGTATTCAGCGTGAATTGCTTCTGCAAACTTACGTGCTTCTTCCAAACATGGCGTAGCCGTTTCACACCAAATCAAGTCTGCATATGGTGCGTAAGCCAGGCCGCGAGAGATAGCTTGGTCGATACCCGCGCGAACGCGGTAGAAACCTTCTTGAGTACGCTCACCTTCGATGAAGTCTTTATCATATGGGTCGCAATCTGAAGTAATGAGATCCGCCGCATTCGCATCAGTACGAGCAATAACTAATGTTGTTGTACCCGCTACGTCAGCAGCCAAACGAGCTGCAACGAGCTTTTGTACCGCTTCTTGCGTAGGAACTAATACCTTACCACCCATATGGCCACACTTTTTCACCGATGCTAACTGGTCTTCAAAGTGAACGCCCGCGGCACCGGCTTCGATCATCGATTTCATTAGTTCGTAAGCGTTAAGCACACCACCAAAGCCCGCTTCAGCATCCGCTACGATAGGTAGGAAGTAATCAATTCCACCTTCATCTTCAGGCGTCTTACCAGCAGCCCACTGAATTTGGTCTGCACGACGGAATGAGTTGTTGATGCGTTTTACTACTGACGGTACAGAATCTACTGGGTAAAGAGATTGGTCTGGATACATCGTCGAGGCGGTGTTGTTATCCGCCGCTACCTGCCAGCCTGACAAGTAAATCGCTTCAATACCTGCTTTAGCTTGTTGAACCGCTTGACCACCCGTTAGCGCACCAAGACAGTTTACGTAACCTTTTTTCGCACTACCGTTGACCAGTGACCAAAGTTTGTCTGCACCACGTTGTGCAATTGTGTTTGCAGGCACCATAGAGCCACGCAGTTCCACCACTTCCTCGGCAGTGTAAGTACGCTTCACATTTTTCCAGCGTGGGTTAGTTGCCCAGTCTTTTTCCAGAGCTTCAATTTGTTGGCGGCGAGTTAAGTTAGTCATTGGTCTATCCCTCTTTATAATTTGCACTTTATGCGTGTGCGTTGAGTTTCCGTTCTCAGGCAGTACTTCCCTATCTGCCTTGAAAATCCTTCACGTTATTGGTGTTACAGTTATTCTTTATTAATCCAGGTAGTCATAACCAGGAACTGTCAAAAAGTTGGTCAGTTCATCGCTCGTCGTGAGCCTTGCCATTAAGTCTGCTGCTTCTTCAAATCGACCCGCATGGTAGCGCTGCTCGCCAATTTCTTGCTTCACGACTTCAATCTCCTCTTTGAGATAGAGCTCGAACAGCTCTTTAGTGACCTTTAATCCGTTGTCTAGCGACTTGCCGTGTTGAATCCATTGCCAGATAGAGGCGCGTGAGATTTCTGCCGTTGCTGCGTCTTCCATCAGTCCGTAAATCGGCACACAACCATTGCCAGAAATCCAAGCTTCGATGTATTGCAGCGCAACGCGAATATTGTGGCGCATTCCGCCTTCAGTGCGCTCGCCTTCACAAGGCTCAAGCAGTTCAGCTGCTGTAATAGGCGCATCCTCTGCACGGCTCACATCCAACTGGTTGGTGCGTTCACCCAGCACAGCACTAAAGACTTCCATAGCAGTGTTGGCCAAACCTGGATGAGCCACCCAAGTACCGTCGTGGCCGTTGTTAGCTTCTAACGATTTGTCAGTCTGGATCTTGTCTAATACTTTTTGATTCTCTTTCGGGTCTTTAGCTGGGATAAATGCGGCCATTCCTCCCATCGCGAAAGCACCTCGTTTATGGCAAGTACGTACCAATAATCGCGAGTAAGCGTTTAAGAATGGCTTGTCCATCGTTACCACTTGGCGATCTGGCAGTACTCGGTCTGAGTGTTTTTTCAATGTTTTGATGTAGCTAAAGATGTAATCCCAGCGACCACAGTTCAAACCAACGATGTGTTCTTTAAGCGAGAACAGAATCTCGTCCATTTCAAATACCGCTGGTAAGGTTTCAATCAGCACAGTCGCTTTGATCGTGCCTGTATCCAAACCGAAATAGTCTTCCGTGAAATGGAACACTTCGCTCCACCACTTCGCTTCGTGATGCGATTGCAGTTTTGGAAGGTAGAAATAAGGGCCGCTGCCTTTTTGAAGTAACGCTTTGTAGTTGTTATAGAAATACAGAGCGAAATCGAATAGCGCACCAGGAATGATCTGACCGTGCCACGTAACGTGTTTTTCTTTTAAATGAAGGCCGCGAACACGGCAGATCAACACCGCTGGGTCATCTTCCAGCTGATAATGTTTGCCATTGCCAGGATTGGTGTAACTGATGGTGCCATTAACAGCATCGCGCAAGTTAATTTGACCATCCAGCACTTTACTCCATGCAGGAGACATTGAATCTTCGAAGTCTGCCATGAACACTTTTACATTCGCATTCAGTGCGTTAATCACCATCTTGCGGTCAGTTGGTCCGGTAATCTCCACACGGCGATCTTGCAGATCTTGTGGGATTCCTAGGATCTTCCAACTTCCTTCACGGATGTCTTGTGTCTCTGGTAGAAAATCTGGTAGCTCACCAGCATCAATACGTGCTTGCTTCTCTTCTCTTGCTTCCAGCAACTGTTCAACACGTCCGGCAAATTTTTCACACAGTAGAGATAAAAAGGTTTGGGCTTCAACAGGGAAAATTGCTTGATGTTCTGGAGCAACGACTCCATTCACCTCAAGCATGCCTTGGGTTTGCTTTAGTTGTTGTGTTTTTTGTTCTGTCTGAGCAAGCATAATCATTCATCCTTAACGTGCTTTATCAATCTTGGGCAGTCAGCGTAAAGCTACATTTGTAAGTTATGAACAACAAATTACATCCTTTAACTTTGTGTTCAACTCGTCTAGCCATGCCGATAGATTGCGTAATGCTACGTGTATTTTCAATCTAGACATAAGTCGTATCGGCCTTTAAATAAGCTATATCAACAAGGGGTTTAGTGAAACCCCCAATATAAACAAAACAGAAAATTCAAAGTTTTATTCCGCAAGGTAAAAACCATCTATCAAGCGCCTTATTTTGTAAGTTATTACGTAATAAAATTACATTAAATTTAAAGTCGTTTTATCATTTCAAACAAGCGTATGAATATAGACTGGTAAACAAACACCTTGTATTCACAAGGGCTGAAGAGATGTATTTAAACAGGGGTCAAACAAGGTATGCAGGGCTTTGTGTAAAATTAACATTGTGAAATTTCACTATTTTATGAAAGCTTCATCAAAGAAGAGCTGTAAAATTTTACAAGTCAAAGTTTACCAACAGAATAAAATACTAGAAAGCGCACTGTTTCCAGTGCGCTTTTAGATAAATAATGGAGAAGTAAGGGCTAATACTAATAGCTAAAGCAGCTCTGAAACGACTTCTGCAAGTTGATTAAATGTTTTCGTTCTTGACGAGCTCGGACGCCAAACTAAGCCGATTTCGCGATAAGCTTGTTTACCAGGAGGATCGATCACGACTAAATTCTGGTTATGCAGCAAGCCATGGTCGATAGCCATTTGAGGAATGAACGTTGTTCCCAAACCATTCGCAACCATTTGCACCAGTGTATGGAGGCTGGTTGCCGTAAACGGATTGATTTTTTCTTTGTCTGTTAATTTACACGCTGATACCGCATGTTCCGTTAAGCAATGTTCTTTCTCTAGTAGAAAGACGGATTCGTCAGGTAAATCCGCGTAACGAATCGGCACAGGGACCGATAGGGCTTGATTAGCGCTTATAACCATTCGAAACGGATCCTTACCCACTACTCGGCTTTCCATCCCATCAATTTCGACTGGTAACGCTAAAATAAGCACATCCAGCTCACCATGTCTGAGCGCTTGAAGTAAGTTTGTCGTCGTGTCTTCTCTTAATAAAAGATTCAGTTGTGGAAAACGGTAGTTCACCTCTTGTACCAAATCACACAGTAAAAACGGAGCAATTGTTGGTATACATCCTACTTTTAGCTGGCCTTGCATATCGTCGCCTTGGCACATACGTCCAAGCTCGACCAAATCTTGCCCTTTTGCTAACAGCTCTCGCCCCTGCTTTACTACCATTTCTCCTGTTTGGGTAAAAACCAGTGGACTTTTCTTATCTTTCTTTTCATATAAGGGACAACCTATCAATTCCTCTAAGTTTTGAATACCCTTACTTAAAGTCGACTGACTGACAAAACAACGCTCTGCAGCGTCACTAAAATGTCTTGTTTCATGCAGTGTGACTAAATAGTGTAACTGCTTCAAACTGGGCCATTTATTCATAATTGTATTTGTATCTACCGCCGTTCCAGTGATCGAGTTAAGAGTTTTGTTATTATCGTTTTTTTCGATTAACTCAATCTATTTATTTCGCTTTTTTCAATACTACAATCTGTACTATAGTTTGTCTCGTACAAACACGAACCAAACCGACACAACTGAATTCGGTTTGGAGCTAACCATACTTTTTAGGAGCAAAAAAATGGTACTAGTAGGTCGTCAAGCCCCTGATTTTACTGCAGCAGCTGTTCTAGGTAACGGTGAAATCGTTGAAAACTTCAACTTTGCAGAGTTCACTAAAGGTAAGAAAGCAGTAGTATTCTTCTACCCACTAGATTTCACTTTCGTTTGCCCATCTGAGCTAATCGCATTCGACAACCGTCTAGCTGACTTCCAAGCTAAAGGTGTTGAAGTAATCGGTGTTTCTATCGATTCTCAGTTCTCTCACAACGCATGGCGTAACACTGCTATCGAAGATGGCGGTATCGGTCAAGTTAAGTACCCACTAGTTGCTGACGTTAAGCACGAAATCTGTAAAGCTTACGACGTTGAGCACCCAGAAGCAGGCGTTGCTTTCCGTGGTTCTTTCCTAATCGACGAAGAAGGCGTTGTACGTCACCAAGTAGTTAACGACCTACCACTAGGCCGTAACATCGACGAAATGCTACGCATGGTTGACGCTCTTAACTTCCACCAGAAGCACGGCGAAGTATGTCCTGCACAATGGGAAGAAGGTAAAGCAGGTATGGACGCATCTCCAAAAGGTGTTGCAGCGTTCCTATCTGAGCACGCAGCTGACCTAGGCAAAAAATAATAGACCTTCACCCTAGCTCAACGGGTGTGATGGTTGGATGTATATAAAGCAAAAAGCTAATGCGGAAAACCGCAAACGCCAATCAGTCTAAGTAAAGTCCTATCAAAGCCCAGAGCCTCAGCTCTGGGCTTTCTTTTTCCTTCAGATAAACCGCCAAAATGAGGTAACGCTTTAGCGTAAACTTTACCTCTATTTATCATCCCCTCCATACAGATTCTGCTTACTTGCCCTGTTAATATCTTAGCCACAACACCTATTTGTAACGTTAGCAGGATGAATGAACGTGGTTACTCACCTAGAAGTCTGTATTGATAATATTGAATCTCTGCACTACGCCATTGCTGGCGGCGCCACTCGGATTGAACTTTGCTCCTCTTTGGCTTTAGGCGGACTAACACCCAGTTATGGCTTTATGCAGCAAGCGGCTAAGCTTTCGAGTGTTCCAGTTTATGCCATGATCCGCCCACGCCAAGGTGACTTCTTCTACAATGAAGAAGAGATCGAAATGATGCGTTGGGATATTGAAGCAGCTCACCAATCAGGCTTGAGCGGTGCCGTGTTCGGCGTGCTCACTCAAGACGGTGATATTCATATGCCTTACGCGGCTGCGCTGTGTGAATTTGCTCAAGCGCTTGGCTTAGGCGTGACCTTCCATCGTGCCTTTGACCAGTGTCGTGACGCTGAAAAAACTTTGGAAGAAGTGATCAGCTTAGGTTGTGAACGTATTTTAACCTCCGGTCTTGCGCCTTCAGCACCACAAGGGATCGATGTGCTTAGAGCTTTGGTTAAGCAAGCCCAAGGACGCATAGCAATCATGGCGGGGGCTGGCGTTAATGCGAGTAACGTACGTGCGTTAGTAGAAGACACTCAAGTTCCTGAAATCCATCTGTCAGGCAAAACCACACGCCCTAGCCAAATGACCTTTGTTGCTGAACAAAGCAAAATGGGCGCATCCGATGTCGATGATTTTTTAATCCCCATCACAAGTACACAAGCCATAACCGATGTCGTAGCAACTCTCAAATAGACCACCGTAACCTCACGCGCATAGCTTTTGAGTGCTAACATATTGTTTATCAAGGAGTGAGGAAAGGTGTATGTCTAAATTGAAGAAAAAGGAATACGAAAAGGAGCTCAAAAACCTTCAAGTTGAGCTCGTAAAACTTCAAGAGTGGGTCAAACACAAAGGGTTAAAAGTGGTTGTTCTGTTTGAAGGCCGTGATGCTGCGGGCAAAGGCGGAGTGATAAAGCGAATTACAGAAAAGCTAAACCCGCGTGTTTGTCGCGTAGTGGCTCTGCCTGCACCGACCGAAAAAGAAAAAACGCAATGGTACTTCCAACGTTACGTCGCTCATTTACCATCTGCTGGTGAAATCGTTTTATTTGACCGAAGTTGGTATAACCGAGCAGGTGTCGAAAAAGTCATGGGGTTCTGTACTCCAGACGAATACGAGGAGTTTTTACGCTCTTGCCCTGAATTCGAGAGAATGTTGCAACGCTCTGGGATTATTCTGATTAAGTATTGGTTTTCGGTTTCAGACGAAGAGCAGGAAAAACGTTTTCTAGGTCGAATTAATACGCCGATCAAACGTTGGAAATTCAGCCCCATGGATTTGGAGTCACGTCATCGCTGGGCGGAGTATTCGGAAGCAAAAGATAAGATGTTTGCCTATACAGACACGAAAAGCTGCCCTTGGTGGGTCGTCCCTTCAGATGACAAAAAGAAAGCGCGCTTGAACTGTATCAGTCATTTACTAAGCCAGATTGATTACAAAGCACTTGAGTACTCACCCATCGAATTACCTGAACTCAATAAAGAAGGTTACGTCAGAGCACCCATTGATGATCAGACCTTCGTTCCTGATAAATATTGACGTGCTTTCCTTCTCTCTAATAAATAGACCAGCCTAAAAGCTGGTCTATTTATTGAAGTCAGTTACTTCAGTACGTCATCAATACTTTGATCACCTAGATGGCGTACATCTTTCCCTTTCACGAAGTAAATAATGTATTCACAGATGTTCTGGCAGCGGTCCCCCACGCGTTCAATCGCGCGCGCCGACCACATCACTTGCAGAATATTAGGGATATTTTTTGGATCTTCCATCATGTAAGTCATCAACTGACGAATCACCGCTTCATACTCGGCGTCTAGTTTGTCATCTTGTTTATGCACCTCTGCTGCCGCTTCTACATCCATGCGGGCAAACGCATCTAAAACCTGATGCAGCATATTAATTGCCTGACGGCAGAGAGGCTCTAACGACACTTGGAATTGTCGTTCTTTTGATGATGGGCTTTCAATGGCAACGTAAGCAATGCGTGTCGCCACATCACCGATGCGTTCTAAATCCGTGATCGTTTTGATGATAGCCATGATTAAGCGCAAGTCTTTTGCCGTTGGCTGACGCTTAGCAATAATGCGTGTACAGGCGTCATCGATCGAGACTTCCATCGCATTCACTTTATGATCGTCACGCACAACCTTACGCGCCAGTTCGATGTCCTCTTTATGCAAGGCTTGAATAGCATACGAAAGCTGCTGTTCTACCAAGCCACCCATGGTTAATACATGAGTACGAATCGATTCTAGCTCTACGTTAAATTGTCCTGAAATATGACGTCCAAAGTGCATGATGTTCCTTATTCCGTATAGAGTCGCGACTTAACCGTAGCGACCCGTAATGTAATCTTCGGTCTGTTTCTTCATTGGCGAAGTGAAGATCGAGTCCGCGTCAGAGTATTCAATTAACTTACCCATATGAATGAATGCAGTATGATCGCTCACTCTCGCCGCTTGTTGCATGTTATGGGTAACGATAACCACAGTATATTGAGTCTTCAGCTCATTGATAAGCTCTTCAATGGTTAAAGTTGAGATTGGATCCAACGCTGATGTTGGCTCGTCCAATAACAGGACTTCCGGCTCAATCGCCACCGCCCGCGCAATGACCAAGCGCTGTTGCTGACCACCAGATAAGCCAAATGCGTTCTCATGCAAGCGGTCTTTTACCTCATCCCACAACGCCGCCGAGCGCAAGGATCGCTCCACTGCGTCATCTAAACTGCGGCTGTTTTTTACACCTTGTAAGCGTAAGCCATAAACTACGTTTTCATAAATTGACTTAGGAAATGGATTGGGTCTTTGAAACACCATCCCCACTCGGCGTCGAAGTGTCGCAACATCGACATTAGGATGATAAACATTCTTGCCGTGGAGACGCACTTTACCTGTGACTCGACACCCTTCCACTAAGTCGTTCAAGCGATTGATGCAACGTAATAACGTCGACTTTCCACACCCTGAAGGACCGATAAAAGCGGTGACTCGCCCTTTGGGAATTCGCATCGAAATATCATGCAGCGCCTGAGTTTGACCATAGAACAGATTAAGGTTCTCGATTGAGATGGCTGTTTGTTCATCCGTTAAATTATGAACATCCAATGGTGGCTCATAACCTAATGTACTATCAAAATTAAACATACTTAATCTTGTCCTAACGTTCTGTATTTTTCTCGTAAATTATTGCGAATACTGATTGCTGTTAAGTTTAGCCCGACAATCACTGTCACGAGTAAGAAAGAGGTAGCATAAACTAATGGTCGCGCCGCTTCGATGTTGGAGGTTTGAAAGCCAACATCGTAAATGTGAAAACCTAAATGCATGAACTTTCTATCCAAATGCACATAAGGGAATTGTCCGTCAACCGGTAAACTGGATGCCAATTTCACGACCCCCACCAGCATCAGTGGCGCTACTTCGCCAGCTGCACGTGCAATCGCAAGGATCAAACCTGTGATAATAGCTGGCGTCGCCATAGGTAAAACCACACGCCATAGTGTTTCGAACTGAGTTGCACCAAGCGCCAGAGAACCATGTCGTACTGAGCTCGGAATACGAGTTAAACCTTCTTCAGTAGTCACAATCACAACTGGAAGCGTCAGCACGGCAAGAGTTAGTGCAGACCATAACAAACCCGGCGTACCAAAGGTTGGTGCCGGTAGCTTCTCCGCATAGAATACGTTGTCGATAGAGGCACCAATCGTATAAACGAAGAAACCTAAACCAAATACGCCATAAACAATCGATGGAACACCCGCTAGGTTTATAACCGCAATACGAATAACTCTGGTTAGAGCGTTATTCTTAGCGTATTCATGTAGATAGATAGCGGCGATCACCCCGAGTGGCATCACAATGATCGACATGATGAGTACTAAGAAAACCGTACCAAATATCGCAGGGAACACGCCTCCTTCGGAGTTAGACTCTCTTGGATCTTCAGATAAAAACTTCCAAACCTGTTTTCCCCAATGCATGACTTTATCAGGCAGTGACATTTGGTTTGGATACCAGTAGTCCAAAATATCTTCGAGCGGAATCGATACTTGTGACCCCGTCATATCCTCGACAATCAAGGCATAGTCAGAGAGCTGAAGTCGTAAACCATCAAGTTGCAAATCTAACGTCGCAAGCGCTTTTTCTATCTGCTCTTTTTTCGTCTGATTTTCCTTTAAGAAGCTTTCTGTCAGCGTGTCATTCAATTCATGCTTGCGCTTTTCTAATCGCAACTGCTCTAGCTTCCAACCAAGCTCTTTAAGCTGATCGACCACCAAAGAATCAATCTCATGGCGCAGAGTTTCTGCATCATCAAGCTTTTTATTTAGTATCGATTGAATATCACTGGTGTATATATTATCGCCATCTTGAAACGCCACCAGCTTACCAAAGAAATAACCACCGCTACTGCGCTCTATCACCGCCCACTCTTTTGGCGTCGTGGGCTCATCCAACTGCATTTGCAATACGGAGATAAAATCGGCGGGATACAACTCTCGGTTAGCGATTTTGATGTTGAGTCGCGTGGCAAAATCTTCATCGTCTTCTAACTGTTGTGCTGCGCTTTCAGGCAAATAACTCTTCGGTACAAAGCTGCGCTCATACACTTGACCAATCAGAATAGTATTTTCATGTAGCACTTCACCTTGTACAGGAGTCAGCGCTGCAACATTCCACTGATACAAGGGCGCTGGCCAAAAGTAAGTCAGGCCTTTCCAGCCGATAAGGAGTAACAACCCTAATACCGACAACAAACTGATGCTGACTGCACCGCCTGTTAGCCATATCCACGGTGCGCCAGAACGAATCCAATTTAACACGTTATTACTCGCTCTTTATTCAAACCATTATTACAACGCACGGTACTTATCTCTCAGTCTCTGACGAACCCACTCCGCAAGCGCGTTTACTGCAAACGTAAACACAAATAAAATCAATGCAGCTAGGAACAGCAGGCGATAATGCGAACTTCCAACTTCCGACTCTGGCAACTCAACGGCGATGGTCGCCGACAGGCTGCGCAATCCTTCCAAAATATTCCAATCCATTAATGGCGTATTGCCCGTTGCCATTAATACAATCATGGTTTCGCCAACAGCGCGTCCCAAGCCCATCATAATGGCAGAAAAAATACCTGGGCTTGCAGTAAGCAAGACAACATAGATTAAAGTTTGCCAAGGCGTGGCCCCTAATGCCAAAGAGCCATCCGATAAATGCTTCGGTACAGAGAAAATGGCATCTTCGGCAATGGTAAAAATCGTCGGGATAACAGCAAACCCCATCGCTAACCCCACCACCAATGCATTGCGTTGATCGTAACCAATACCATGCTCGGTTAAGAATAAGCGCATATCGCCACCAAAGAACGTCTGCTCAATCGTAGGCGAAATCCACACTCCAAGCCCAATCAGTACCAATATGACAGGCATGAGCACTAAAGCATGCCAACCATTAGGCAGACGATTCCGCAAAGGTTGCGGTATTAATGCCCATAGCCCGCCCATAATCATGGTGCTCAAGGGCAAAACAAACAGCATAACGACGATCGTAATCAAATGATCTTCGACAATAGGCGCGAACCACAATCCCGCGAGGAAACCTATGATCACCGTCGGCAGTGCTTCCATTAGCTCAATCGACGGTTTTACTACACGACGCATGCGTGGCGACATAAAGTAAGCCGTATAAATAGCACCTAGCACTGCGAGCGGTACTGAAAACAGCATCGCAAACATCGCCGCTTTTATCGTTCCAAACGCAATAGGTACTAGGCTGAACTTAGCCTCAAAGTTATCGCTCGCCGAAGTCGATTGCCACACAAATTCAGGCTCAGGATACCCTTCGTACCACACTTCTTGCCATAATGAAGACAATGAAATTTCCGGATAGGCATTGTCCACTTCCGCAACATTTAACGCATTATTTTGCCAAGTGATTAAGTAGCGTTCATTGTTAGACATTGCTGCGATTGCGGGCGCTTGATTGTACGCACGCTTAAACAACACCAGTTTTTCACTGGTTGTATAATGGCTTTGCAACGTGCCGTTGGTGTAAAAGCTATAAAATCCTTTTCGATGAGAATCCGGCAACAAATACTTAAGCTCTGATGCCAATTTAAAATCACGAATATGCGTTAACGTGCGTTTTTCTTCTTGCAGCGTATCAAACCATTGCGACACCCGACCATCGTTGTGCGTCACCAAAAGCGAGTAAGCACCAGCCAATAAGTCTATCGTACGAACGGAATGCTTCTTATCACCTTGAGTGAGATCGACCACCTCTCGCACAGCAAATTTACGTGCGGTTTTCTTTAACACGATCAACTCAGAGCCATCGCGCAAATAAAGCGTTTCACCGTCAGGTGTCAACAACATTTGCTGAGGCGTATTAAAGCCTGAAGAGAACGTAAAATCGATCGTTGTAGGAGGCGTACCCAAAGACGAAGCCACTTGCCAGCGAGCTTTCACTTCACCGCTTTGCGTCTGCCAAACAACCGTTGCTAAGGGCGTCGAAGCTGCAAATACAAACTGAGTAACAGGATCTTGAGGCGTACTTAGTGTCAGATCCATGCTGGTGTCTAGCTCAATCACTTCCGGAGGACGTGTATTTTCTCTCAATGTGGCATTAAATTCTGGCTTGAAAAGGTTCGCTTTACCCTGCCCATCAACAAATCCATACCAACCTAGCCCAGGAGCAGATTGAGAGAAAGCGACGGGTTTCTGGACGATTTGCTGTGTATACACCGCAGGTTTCGTAGGATCGTCCATCGACAAATATTGAATCTCACCACTTTGGGTTAGAACGAACGCGAGCTGAGCGTAATCATCCACTGAAATCGCAAGTGGTGTTTCAATATGAGTGGCTCGAATGGCTTGGTTGGTTTTGATCTCCGCATCAGAAAAAAGCGGAATGATCACCATGGCGAGGTAGACAAAGATCAAAATAAGCGCCGCGAGTACGCCGACACCACCGGATGTCACTGCAAGTCGAACTAAACGATCTTTTATCAGTCGTTTCTTATCTTTTTCCTGCAATGAAAACTCGGCTTGTGCCATTTAAATCTCTACCTTTTTTGACTTAGTACTAGAATATGTCGTTAAGATGACAATTATATTACAGATCACATTAAACACCTGAAAAGAATACAACTCTTATGCAATGCGTGGTATGAAATAAATCTGTAATGAAAATCTCATAATGTTCTCACTCATCCATTTTTCCAAGATGAGTACGTAATACTTCACTTTTGGCTAGGTAAGGTTATGAGCGCAGAAAAACTATATATAGAAAAAGAACTGAGTTGGTTGTCTTTCAACGAACGAGTATTACAAGAAGCTGCCGATAAAACCGTCCCTTTGATCGAACGTATTCGCTTTCTTGGGATCTTTTCCAACAATTTAGATGAATTTTACAAAGTACGCTTTGCGGACGTGAAGCGCAGAATCCTAATCAGCCAAGAGCGCGGTGGCAGTGATAGCCCTAAACGACTGTTAACCAAAATGCAGTCGAAAGCACTAAAGCTTAACGAACAATTTGATGAGCTTTACAGCGAGTTGATTCGAGAAATGGCGCGACGTCGCATTTTCTTGGTCAACGAGCAACAACTGGATGAATCGCAACAAAAGTGGATCGCGAAATACTTCCGTAGAGAGGTAATGCCGCATATCACTCCCCTCCTAATGAAAGACGAGATCGATGTTCTGCAATTTCTCAAAGACGAGTACGCTTACATCGCCGTAGAACTGCGTAAAGAAGAACATTACCAATACGCTCTGATCGAAATTCCGACCGATCACCTTCCCCGCTTTGTGATGGTACCAGAACAGAAAGGAAAGCGTCGAAAAACCATCATCTTACTTGATAATATTATCCGCCACTGTTTGGACGAGCTGTTCAAAGGCTTTTTTGATTATGATGAGCTTAGCGGCTATGCGATGAAAATGACGCGTGACGCTGAATACGATTTACGCAATGAAATCGAGTACAGCTTGCTTGAACAAATGTCAGAGGGTGTCAATCAGCGACTGACAGCAAAGCCCGTTCGCTTCGTCTACGAACGCGATATGCCGCCTCAAATGTTAGAGTTTCTGTGTAACAAACTTAATATCTCTAACTACGATAATCTTATCCCCGGCGGACGCTATCACAACTTTAAAGACTTCATCGGGTTTCCAAATGTTGGACGAGAATATCTTGAAAATAAACCTCTCCCGCCAATGAAATGTGCCGATTTCGAAGGTTATGCCAACAGCTTTGACGCGATTAAAGCGAAAGATATTCTGCTCTATTATCCCTACCACACTTTTGACCACATTAGTGAGTTAGTGCGCCAAGCCTCCTTCGATCCCAAAGTACTTAGTATCAAGATTAACATTTATCGCGTCGCGAAAGATTCTCGCTTGATGAACTCTTTAATTGATGCAGTGCACAACGGCAAAAATGTCACTGTGGTCGTCGAACTGCAAGCTCGCTTTGATGAAGAAGCCAATATCGAATGGTCAAAAGTATTAACCGAAGCGGGTGTGCACGTCATCTTTGGTGCGCCTGGTCTTAAGATTCACTCAAAGCTACTGATGATTAGCCGACGCGAAGGTGAAGAAATTATTCGCTACGCACACATCGGCACAGGCAACTTCCATGAGAAGACGGCACGAATTTATACCGACTTCTCCCTTCTTACGGCAGATCAAGAAATCACTAATGAAGTCCGTAATGTCTTCGGTTACATTGAGAACCCATACCGACCAGTGAAGTTCAATCACCTTATGGTATCTCCTCGTAATTCTCGAACCCAAATCTACCGCTTAATTGATAATGAAATTGCGAATGCCAAGCGAGGGAAAAAAGCCGCTCTTACGATCAAGGTCAATAACCTAGTCGATAAAGGCATCGTCAATAAGCTGTATGGAGCAAGTACTTCCGGTGTAAAAATAAACATGATCATTCGAGGCATGTGCTCATTAGTACCGGGCATTGAGGGGATCAGCGACAATATTCGCATCATCAGTATTGTTGACCGCTTTCTTGAGCACCCTCGCGTGGTGATCACCCACAATGATGGCGATCCGCAAGTTTATATCTCCTCCGCAGACTGGATGACAAGAAATATTGATCACCGTATCGAGGTAGCAGTACCAGTCCGTGATCCACGTTTGAAACAGAGAATTATTGATATAACGAATATCCATTTTACCGATACAGTAAAGGCTCGTTTAATAGATAAAGAAATGAGTAACGCTTACGTACCACGAGGTAATCGCAAAAAAGTTCGCTCTCAAATCGCTATCTATGACTATCTTAAAAATATAGAAAAGCAAACTAGAAAACAAAATTCAGATGCCTCAAATACTTGAACAAGATACTCGCTACATTGCCGCGATAGACCTCGGCTCAAACAGTTTCCATATGGTGGTGGCCAAAGTTGTCGGCAGTGACCTACAACTGGTTAGTCGTCATAAACAACGTGTTCGCTTAGCTTCAGGACTCGACAGTGAATTGAACTTAAGTCACGCCGCAATGGAGCGTGCGCTAGAATGCTTAGCCATGTTCGCTGAGAGGCTGCAAGGGCTTGATGAGTCAAATGTACGTATCGCCGCCACACACACACTAAGACGCGCTAAAAATGCCCACCTTTTCATCGAGCGTGCGAAAGAAGTGATGCCTTTCCCAATAGAAATTATCCCTGGAGAAGAAGAAGCCCGCCTGATTTACTTAGGCGTCGCGCATACTCAAGTAGAATCCAACTCCAAACTAGTCATCGATATCGGAGGCGGCAGTACCGAGATGATTATTGGACAAGAATTTGAGCCTGAGCTTCTCAACAGTAAACAGATGGGATGCGTCAGTTTTACAGAGCAATACTTTAAAAACGGCAAACTGTCAGGAAAAAACTTCAGCAAGGCGATGTTAGCTGCCGAACAAAAACTCGAGTCCATCGCTTCAACATATCGTAAAAAGGGCTGGGATATTGCTCTCGGCTCATCAGGAACCATCAAAGCGACTCAAGAAGTGCTAATAGGATTAGGTTTTGAAGATGGCCTGATCACAGCGAGTCGACTGGATACACTTATCGAAACTCTGTGTAAATTTGATTCAATTGAAGATATTGAGCTGACGGGTCTAACAGAAGAACGTAAACCCGTATTCGCAGCAGGCGTAGCGATTTTGTCCGCGATTTTCAAAGCGCTTCGCATTGAGCAAATGTTTTTCTCCGATGGTGCTCTACGCGAAGGCCTGTTGTACGAAATGGAAGAACGTTTTGCACGCTCCGATATTCGCATGCGCACCACAGAAAATTTAGCCAACAAGCACCGAGTCGACTTAGAGCATGCCGCTCGTGTGAAGGGTCATGCACGTGAGATGTTATGTCAGGTACGCTCTGAACTAGGCATTAAGAAAAAGAGTGAATTATTTGACTTACTAGAGTGGGCAGCGTTGCTTCATGAAGTCGGATTAAGTATCAACTTGCGTAGTTTCCATCGCCACTCTTTTTATATTCTGTTGCACTCCACCCTTCAAGGCTTCAACCGTGAGCAGCAATTAGTGCTTGCAACATTAGCTCGCTTCCAGCGTAAAGCGCTCAAATTGCAAGAACTACCAGATTTCAACCTCTATAAACAGAGTGACGTTATAAGCCTCATCAAAATATTACGACTTTCTATCGTATTAAATGGGCAGCGTAATGAAGATCCATTGCCTGATATCACCTTATCTATCAAAAATGACAAATGGATTCTCACCTGCACAGATGAAGCATGGCTAGAAAACAATAAATTACTTCACGCGGATTTACAGGAAGAACAAGAACGTTGGGACAGCGCGAAGTGGACACTCACTTTCTGATCTCGTACTGTCCATACCTAAATAAAAAGTCGGCTTACAGGCCGACTTTTTTTAACTCTTCTTCTGCAAAATCTGCCGTAATGGGCACATAACCATCTTTCTCAACCAACGCTTGTCCCTGAGCAGAAAAGATAAAGCGAATAAATTCAGCTTCAATTGGTGTTAATGGGTAATCAGGGTGCTTATTCACGTAAACATATAAGTAACGTGATAGTGGGTACTTACCACTAACAATATGTTCTCGCGTTGGAGTCACGTAGTCATTTCCCATTTTAGCCACAGGGACTAAGCGCACGCCTGCCACTCGATAACCGACACCGGAATAACCAATTCCACTGATGGTTGACGCTACAGCTTGCACAACTGACGCGGAGCCTGGCTGCTCGTTAACTCGGGTCTTGAAATCGCCGCCACACAAGGCATTGCTTTTGAAGTAACCATAAGTTCCAGAAACGGAGTTACGACCAAACAACTGTACGTTTCGCTTTGCCCACTGTGATTCAAGACCGAGTTGCTGCCAGTTTGTTACAAATTGACTTTCGCCACAGCGTAGCGTGGCGGAAAACAAAGCATCTAATTGACTAAAGTTAAGACCTTGAATTGGATTATCTTGATGAACAAAAATACCGATTGCATCGATGGCTACCCTAAGCGCCGTTGGCTTGTAGCCATGTTCACGTTCAAACGCTTCTATCTCTCTTAAACGCATAGGGCGACTCATGGGACCAAACTGAGCTGTTTGTTCGGTCAATGCTGGAGGGGCAGTAGAAGAGCCAGACGCTTGGACTTGCGCATTAATATTCGGGTAAATGGATTTAAACTCTTCAACCCAAAGCGTTGTCATACCCGCAAGTGTATCGGAGCCAACAGAGAGCAAGTTCCCGACAATCCCCGTCGTTTTATGATAACTCGGCAATGGTTTATCTTGAGCGGCAGCCATAAAAGAACAAACAAGCGCGAATAAACTGAATGTTTTTGCTAATCGTAAAGCCATTATTTCACCACCAAACGCTCAGGCAATACGAAAGAAAACTTACTACCCACGCCTACTTCACTGTGAATTTCTAAATGAGAGTCGTGGTGACTCAGCGCGTGTTTTACAATGGCAAGCCCTAAACCACTTCCACCAGTATCACGTGATCTTGCTTTATCCACTCGATAAAAACGCTCAGTAAGTCGATGGAGGTGCTGAGGTTCAATACCATCACCACTATCTTCCACCTCTAAGCATGCGCCTTGAGAGGTCTGGAACCAACGAACATTAATGTTCGCACCAGGCGGTGTGTATTTGACGGCATTATAAACGAGGTTAGAGATAGCACTACGTAACTGGTCATCATCGCCCAGCACGCGTAGGCTAGCATCAACATCAAATTTCAATTTATGTTGGTTGTCCCCACTAAGGCTAACCGCCTCTTTTTCTAACACTTCAAGCATCGCAGGCACATTCACGACTTCCTCAAGTTCATGCATAGGTGCCGCTTCAATTTTAGATAGTGTCAGTAGTTGGTTCACCAAACTGTTCATGCGGTTGAGCTGCTCCGTCATGACACCATGAGCTTTGCTCCACATTGGACCCACGACCATATCAGGGTCTTCTGTCATCTCAAGATAACCTTGTAGCACCGTCATTGGTGTACGCAGTTCATGAGATACGTTGGCAAAGAAGTTGCGACGCATTCCCTCAAGTTGTTTTAATTGGCTCACATCACGCACCACCATCAAATGTTCACCTTCGGTATACGGTACGATACGTAGTTCTAGCATGCGTTCGACGTTGAGTGGTGAACGCATTTCTAATGGCTCTGAGAAGTCTTTCTTGTTGAGGTACTTGATAAAATCAGGTGTACGAATGAGATTGGAGATCGGTTGACCTGAATCTTCTGGCCAATGGAAGCCCAGTAAGTGCTGAGCCAGCTTGTTGCACCAAACAATATTACCTTCAGCACGGAATACCACTACCGCATCGGGTAGCGATTCTGCACCATTTCGGAATCGACGAATAAGATTAGTAAGCTCTTTTCGTTTGCGGCGTTGGCGCTGTTGTAAGCGATACAACCCATTGAACAAAGATTCCCAGTTACCGCTACCAGATGGTGGCGTGAGGCGTTTTTCATCCCATAACCAAGAAGATAAACGTACTTGGTTATGCAAATGCCACACAAGCTGCAATGCCGTAGCAGCCAAAAGCAACCACGGCATATAACCGAATATCCA